>JAHWKY010000009.1 GCA_019347575.1 Actinomycetota bacterium
CCTCGATGTCGGCTCATCGCATCCTGGGGCTGGAGCAGGTCCCAAGGGTTGGGCTGTTCGCCCATTAAAGCGGTACGCGAGCTGGGTTCAGAACGTCGTGAGACAGTGAACAGCTATCCGCGCTGTCTATAAATTCGGCTATATGCTGGAAAACCCGCAAGTATCCTGCGGTACTCGTCTGCGTGTCACAGGCCCGCCATAGCCTGCGATGCATGGACAGTGACAAACCGACAGGTGATGCGGACGATCAGCAGGGAAGGCTCGAGTCCTACCTAGCTGGGTTCGTCGACGGAGAAGGGTGCTTCTCGGTCGGGGTGACACGACGCCCCGATCTCCCGCGTGGTTTCCAACTGGTCCCGGAGTTCCGGGTCAGTCAGAACACCGAGCGGGCGACCGTCCTCGAGGAACTGCGCACGGTGCTGGATTGCGGCCGGATCGTCGAGAACGATCGCCGCCGTCCCCGCGACCGCACGTACGTGCTGGTCGTGCGCAACCGTGCTGAACTCCTCGGGAAGGTCATCCCCTTCTTCGAGAGGAACCCGCTGCGCTCCGAGAAGAACGACACGTTCCGCGTGTTCGCGGTGATCGTCCGGGCTATGGCAGCCGGCGAGCACCGAGACCGATCAGGCTTCGAACGCTTGGTTCGACTGGCCTTCACTATGAACGGTGACGGGCAGTACCGGAAGTTCGATCTCTCGGACGTGGTAGGAGGAGAGAACCCTCAGAGACTGCACGCCGAACCCCCCGCAAGGGGGTGAAGATACAGTCCGAGCTGCATGGCGACATGCAGAGCCAGGCGGAAACGACCTGGTCACCACCCGGAGCACGACCGCGGTAACGCGGTCGGAGGCGTCGAAGGGTGGAGGTAACAGATCTGTCGGTCCCTATCCGCTGCGCGCGTTGGAGATTTGAGAGAAGCTGCCCCTAGTACGAGAGGACCGGGGTGGACGCACCTCTAGTGTGCCGGTTGTCCTGCCAAGGGCACGGCCGGTTGGCTACGTGCGGACGTGATAAGCGCTGAAGGCATCTAAGCGCGAAGCACATCTCGAGATGAGATCTCCCATCCCTTCAAGGGAGTAAGGCCCCCCGAAGACCACGGGGTTGATAGGCCGGAGGTGGAAGCACGGCAACGTGTGGAGCTGACCGGTACTAATAGGCCGAGGGCTTGCCGTACCCGCTCGCGCTCGCTCTGGGGTTCACGAGGATCGTGGACCAGACCCCACAACTGAACAAGGTTCTTCCGTGGTCATAGCGGAGGGGACACACCCGGTCACATTCCGAACCCGGTAGTTAAGCCCTCCTGCGCCGATGGTACTGAGGGGGAGACCCCTTGGGAGAGTAGGTCGCTGCGGGAACCCTCATCGGAGCCGCCCCACCCTCACGGGTGGGGCGGCTCCGTCGTGCACAGCTACGTTCGCCACACCTCGCCGACGAGGACCTCGTGAGCAACAGACCACCACCGCCCCGCCGCCCCGCTCGCCCCAAACGCGAGGACGTCCCCGAGCCTCCACTGCCGGATGGGGTCGAGCCGGACCTGCCCCGCGACGTGTACCGCGAGATCCGCCAGCACGTGCACAAGGCCGATACCCGCAAGGTCGCGCTCGCACTGGAGGAGGGCACGCAGCTGGTCGAGGACGGCGAGCCCGAGGCTGCCCTGCGCTTCCTGGCGTGGGCGGCCGACAAGGCGCCCCGCTCCGCGGTGATCCGCGAGACCGCCGGGATCGCCCGCTACCAGGCCGAGGACTACCGCGGGGCGCTGACCGACCTGCAGGCGTACCGACGCTTCTCGGGCAGCCAGGATCAGAACCACCTCATCGCGGACTGCCTCCGCGCGACCGGGCGGCCGCCCGCGAAGGTGGCCGAGTACGTGCGTCAGATGCAGCCCGAGGAGGTCGGCCGCGACCGCTGGATCGAGGGCCTGATCGTGTGGGCTTCGGCGCTGGGCGACGCTGGCGATGCCTCCGCTGGGAGGGCGGTCCTGCGCGCGGCGCTCGACCAGCGCGAACCCGGGCCGCCAGCCGATCACCACCTGCGGCTGTGGTACGTCGCCGCCGACCTGGCCGAGCGTGACGGCGACACCGCGGCCGCGAAGGAGCTGTTCGACGCCATCGCGGCCGAGGATGCCGATTTCTTTGACGTGAAGCAGCGCCTCGCGCAGCTCTGACGGGAAGGGTTCCGCGCCCCCCGGGTCGAAGCTCCACGTAGACCCTTCCCTGGAGTTCCCCCTGTGCGTGGACGCAGCAGCTCGCTCGCTCTGGTAGCCGCTCTCGGCCTGGTCGCGGCCGCCCCGTCGATCATCCCCGACGAGGTCCCCGACCAGCTGCCGGTCCTTTCCGACGCGGTCGACCGCGGCTCGCTGGTCGTCGAGGAGCTCGCTCCCGCCGCGCCGTCCTCGAAGACCGTCGACGGCGACCCCAGCGACTGGGTCGGCACGTCGGTCCACATCGCCGGCACCAGCCACTACGACCACGGCGAGCTCATCCACACCGACTACCTCTGGGACGCCTACGGCGCCGACGCGGGCGAGGACATCGAGCGCTGGAACCAGTTCGCCGGCACCTTCTACGAGGAGCGCCGGGCCGAGCGCATCGATGACACCCTCCGCACGCTCGAGATGCAGCTCGGGGTTCCCTACCCCATCGGGGCGGACGAGGAGTACGGCAACACCAACCGCGATCTCGCCGTCGGGGACCTCCGTGAGTTGCGGGTCGGCGCTGACGCCGACACCGTGCACCTGCTGATCCGCACCACGAACATGTCCGAGGTGGACGACCTCGGAGTTCTGCTGCTCGCCGACACCGGCGAGGGCGGCTCGCCCGCCGACAGCGCGCTCGGCCTCCCGGAGGACCACCGCTTCGACCAGGTGCTCCTCGTCGGCACCGGCGTCAGCGAGCTGGCGGACGGCGTGGTGGTCGCCGCGGACGCGACGGGGTGGAACAACGCCCTCGAGATCGCGGTGCCAGCAGACCTCGTCAGCGACGGCCACACGCTCGACCTGTCGGTCGTGACCGGTCAGGTCGGAGAGGACGGCGGTTTCACGCCCCACAACATCGCGTTCCGGCACGCCGAGCCGATCGACATCTACAACGACCGCCTCCAAGCCTTCGCGCTCCACGGCGGCGCCCCGGACGGCTCCCACGTCGACGGCTTCTCGAGCGGCCCCATCGCGCTCGAGGACCTCCGCACGGGCCGGACCCAGTCCGCGCGCCCCGGCGCCGGCTACCACGAGCGCCAGTTCCCGTCGGGCGACAAGATCTCGACCGAGCGGAGCAAGGACGGGCGCTGGCAGCCCTACGGGCTCTACATCCCCAACGACTTCGACCCTGAGGTCGCGACACCCGCGACGTTCTGGCTCCACTACCGCGGCGGAAAGGCGCACAGCGGCGCCACGATCACGCCCCGGATCATCCACGAGCACGCCCGCGAGGATCAGTGGACCAACGGCATCCTCAAGGACCAGGGCAACGTCGTCATCACCCCGCACGGGCGAGGGACTTCGTACTGGTACGTGTCTCGCTCGCACCAGGACTTCTTCGAGGTGTTCGAGGACGTCCACGCGCTGGTGCCCAACATCGACAGCCAACGACGCTACCTCGCCGGGTACTCGATGGGCGGCTACGGCACCTACCTGCTCGGACTGCTGTACCCCGACCTGTTCGCAGCAGGCCACTCGGTCTCGGGCGCGGTCACCCAGGGCGCCTGGACGGGGCTACCGGACGGGGAGCACTGCGAGACCTTCAGCAACGGCAGCGAGGGCATCTGCTACATCGAGGCCAACAGCGGGGACGCTGCGGCGCAACTCAACTACCGCATCCTCGAGAACGCCCGTCACTACCCGCTGCACATCGACCACGGCACCAACGACGAGCTCGTGCCGGTGACCGGTGTGCAGCGGATGGCGGCGCGGCTGGTCGAGCTCGGCTACCGGGTCGAGATGCAGACCTTCCTCGGCTACGAGCACTTCAGCCAGGCGCTGTTCGACGAGTGGGCCGACGGCGCCGCGTACCTGCAGCGCTTCACGGCGCCCCAGAACCCGCGCCACGTGACCTACAAGATCGTGCCCGCCCTCGTCCGGGCCCTGAACACCGTGCGCTGGGACGGCGAGCCCTTCGACTTCGATCCCGACGGTGCCTACTGGGTCGACGACATCGAGGTGCGCGATCCCGACCCCGACGACTTCAGCAACTACGGGATGGTCGACGCCGTGTCGGAGTCGCGCCCCGACGACCACCTCGCGACCCCCGCAGCGCCGGTCTCGGCGACCTCGGCCGGGCACAGCTCGCCCTTCGTCCGGTACGGACTCGACTGGCTCGCTACCGAAGCGGCGACGGCCAACGCGATGAACGCGACCCTGATCAACGTCGGCGAGGTGTCCTTCGACGTCACGCGCGCCGGCCTTGACTTCGCAGAGCCGATCACGGTGACGATCACCACCGACGGGCCGAGCACGGTGTGGCTCGTGGGCGCGGGCGCGGACCTCGAAGGCTTCGAGGACGGCGAGGTGCTCGAGGACGGGGCACTACGCGCCGTGGTCCACGGCGATGACATCGTCCTCGAGATCGCCGCAGCGGGAACCTGGACGTTCGCGCGGTAGTAGCTCAGCCGACCGGGGTCAGCGTGCCCTCGTCGCGGCGCTTGAAGTAGCGCACGAAACCGGCCGCGTTGCTCCGGTAGCCGCTGAGCAGGTCGACCCGCCCAGCCAGGTCCGGGTCCGCCTCGATCGCCGTCCGGGGGATCTCCTGCGCGAAGCGTTGGGCGAGCGTCTCGGCGACGTGGTCGAGCTCGTCGGACTCGTGGTAGGCCGCCTCGGCTGTGTCGGCCCACGCCTGTAGCCGGTCCACGGCCGCGTCGAGCGCTTCGTCGGGCGGGTCGACCGGTCCGTAGTGGGCGAGGTAGATGCGCGACGGGTCACGTTGCGCCATCCGGTCGAGCGACGCCAGGGCTGCCTCGAGGTGGAAGTCGGGGGGCGGGGTCGCGGGGCGCAGCACCTCCATCCCCGGCATCTTCACCCCAACGGAGTCGCCGACGAAGATGCTCCCCGTGTCGCTGTCGGCCACGGCGACGTGGTGCTTGGCGTGACCGGGGGTGTAGAGCAGCTCGAGTTCGCGGCCACCGCCCAGATCGATCGTGTCGCCGTCGGCGACGCCGCGGAGCCGGTCCTGGGCGATCGGGGTGCAGTCGCCGTAGATGCGTTCGTACAGCTCGCCGTAGACCTGCCTCGCCGACGCGTTCAGCCGCTCGGGATCGTGCATGTGGCGCGCCCCGACCTCGCTGACCACGACGGTTGCGTTCGGGAACGCCGCCGCGACGTCACCAGCCCCGCCGGCGTGGTCGAGGTGGATGTGGGTCACGATCATGTAGGCCAGGTCTTCGGGATCCATCCCGATGGCACGCAGACCGTCGATCACGTGGTCGATCGACAGGGCGGGACCACACTCGATCAGGGCTGGACGCGGGGCCTCGATGAGGTAGCCGGCGGTGACGGACGTGAGGCCGCCCATCATGGTGTCGATGGCGCGGATGCCGTCACCGTGGTCGCTGATGGGGGGCGCGTCGGGGAGCGGGATGTCGGTCACGTCAGCTCCATCCACAGACGCGAGCAGGATAACGGTCGTGATGTCACCACCCCTGAGTAGCGTCGGGGCGCCTGGCGGGGGCGAGGCAACGACCCAGAAGGAGAAGGCGATGACCACGACGAGCGAGGCGACGGCCGCCAACGAGATCCGCCTGAGCGGCTACCTCAGCGCCCCACCGGACATCAAGGAACTCGAGTCGGGAGCGACGATCGTGCTGTTGCGCGTCGTCGTCCGGCGCCCCGACGGAGACCGCGTGGACAGCCTCCCGGTCGCGGTAGGGCCGCCGCCACGGAGGGGTGAGAGGCGCGCTGTGGGGCAAGCGACGGCGCGGACGGTCAGGCATGCGGCCGGACTGGACGAAGGCGACGAGGTCGTCGTCAGCGGCTGGCTCCAGCGTCGGTTCTGGGACGCGGGCGGACAGCGACGCAGCCGTCTGCAGGTCGTGGCCGAGACGGTCGCCCGGCGGTAGCCGGCCGCGTCAGCCGATGTCGCCGGGGATCGCCAGCGCGTCCTCCTCGGCGCTGGGATCGTCCTCGGCCGGCTCGCGTTCGCCGGGGAGGCCGAGGTGGAGCACGGCGTCGCCCGGCGCGACGAGCGGGACCGTCGTGCCGCCGATGACGACCGCGTCGTAGGGCGACTCGACCGTCGAACGCTCCATCCCGAGCGGGGTCGTCGTCGTCCATAGCGGCTGGCCGATCGTCACGGCGTCACCCGGCTCCGCGTGGAGCTCGAGGATGCCGCCGCGCTCGGCGCGGATCCAGCGAGACTCGTGCATCACCAGCGGGGACTGCGCTGCGGGAGGTGGCCCGGAATCGCGCATCCCGAGGTGATCCAGGAGCCGCAGCGTGCCCGTTAGCGCCACCTCTATCGCCTCCGGATCGAAGCGCAACGGTTCGCCGCCCTCGTAGGTGAGCACGCACACCCCCTCGCTCGTGGCCACCTCCCTCAGCGAGCCCGGACGATTCGCCGCATCGAGGATGTAGGGCGCACCGAACGCCATCGCGAGCTCGATGGCTCGCTGGTCGGTGGTCTCGACCCGTAGCTGAGGGATGTTCGTGCGCCGGTTCGCCGCGGTGTGCAGATCGATGCCGACGTCGCTGCCGCGGACGACCTCGTCCATGAGGACCCGTGCCATCCGGGAGGCCATCGATCCGGACGTGGTACCCGGGAAGCTTCGGTTGAGGTCGCGTCGGTCGGGCAGGTAGCGGGAGTGGATCTGTGCCCCGAGGACGTTCACGATAGGCACGATGATCAGGATCCCGCTCAGCTCCGCCGGATCGAGCACGCTCAGCAGCTCCTGGCAGGTCGCGGTGCCGTTGAGCTCATCGCCGTGGACCGCGGCCGTGACGAACACCCGCGGACCCGGTTCCACGCCGTGCAGCACGGTCATCGGGATGTCGGTCCGCGCTCCGGTGTACGACTCCGAGACGGTCGGGAACAGGTCGACCCGCGTCCCCGGGACGATCGCCTCGCCGGCGACGACGAGCGCGGTCACTTCCGTGGCCGGCGGGGCGGGGTCGGGGAGTGGCGGTACCCGTGCATCGGGTCGACCAGGCACGCACCTTGCAGCGTCAACCGGCCGAGGATCATGCGGAAGTTCATCCCGGTGCGGTCGGTGATCGTGAGCTCGGTCTCGCGGTCGAGTGGCCCGCAGACGACCTGGGTACGCACGACCGGACGGTGCTCCTCGCGGGCACCGGTGTCGCGCACACGCTTGAAGCCCACCGCAGGCGTCTCGACCCATCGGCGCTGAGGCTCGTCCCGGCTGCCGACGAGCACGGCGAAACGCAGGATCGGCAGGAGGTGACCGTCGAGCTCGTGCTCTCCGATGTGGTGCAGCTCCTCGACGTGCAGCGCGCTGGTCCGGGCACCGGTGTCGAGCTTGACGCGGAGACGATCGATGCCCCAGCGGGGGAGCGCGGCCTGCTCCTTCCAGCCGAGCACCGGCAGGTCCTTCATCGGCATCGGCACCTCCTGCACCGCGAGACTACCCATGGCGTCCCGCAGCTCAGCGGTTCCCCGACGGTACGTCCGCATCGAGGGGCCGCATGACCAGGCCGGTACGCGGTTTGGGGTGGAACGCGGTGCTCTTCGGCGGCAGCAGGTGCCCGGCGGCAGCGGTCCGACGGACGTCGGCGACGGACGGTGCCTTCACGAGCAACAGCGCATCGGCCAGTCCGGCGGCGACGGCAGCCGCTGCAGCTTCCGCGTCGGGGGTGTAGAGCAGGTCCTCGATGCGGTCGCGGACACCCAGCGGACCGGTGATCGTTGCCTGCAGGAGCGCGACGTCGAGGCGCCGCACGAGGCCCGGTGTGCCCGTGGGGAAGACCCGCTCGACCGCGTCGGGATCGCGGACCCGCACCAGGTTGTTGCCGGCGCCCCAGACCAGGCCGAAGCAGCGCTCCTCGAACGTGCTCACCACGTCCAGCAGCGCCGTCACATCGCCGTCGAAGGGGTGGAACGAGAACCCTGCGGTGCGCAGCCTTCCGACCAGCTGGTCGGGCACGCGCCGGATCAGCCGGTGCATCGGCCTGACGACCGGGCCGTGGGGATCGGGGACGATGTAGGCCAGCGTCGCGTCGCTGCCGCGGCCCCCCACCTCGGTGCGGTGCTCCAACGCCGTGGTGTAGCGGTGGTGACCATCGGCCATCAGCAGGGAGTGGCGCTCGAGCGCGGCCGTGACCTCGCGGTGCGTCCCGCGATCGGAGATGCGCCACAGACGGTGGTCGATCCCCTCCCGGTCGGTGAACGAGCTGGTCGGTTCGTCGTCGAGGACCTCGAGGACCGGGGTCAGCCACGTGTCCTCAGGGACGAGCAGGAAGACCGGCGAGAGGTTGATCGGCACCTCACGCAGGAGCGCCTTGCGGTCCTCGACGTGCTCGCGGAAGACGCGCTCGTGTGGCAGCACCTGTCGTGCCTCCCACGGCGTGACACCGAGGGCACCGATCAGGCCCCGCTGGTGACGCCGCTCACCGGCGTGATCGAACACCTCCTCGTACAGCCAGAGCGCGGCGGTGCCCTCGACCGCGAGGACCCCCTCGGCGAGCCAGGTGCGGACCTGGTCGGCGGCTCTCGTGTAGCGGTTGTCGGCCGGGTGGTCGGGATCGCGCATACCCAGCTCGAGCCGGACGACGTTGTGAGGGTCGAGGTCGTACAGGCGGCGTTGCTCATCGGCATCGATGGCGTCGTACGGGGGGGCGGTGACGGCTGCG
This sequence comes from Actinomycetota bacterium, assembly GCA_019347575.1. NCBI lineage: Bacteria > Bacillati > Actinomycetota > Actinomycetota bacterium. The sequence continues at coordinate 8,789 of JAHWKY010000009.1, forward strand.
AGGTCGACAGCGGCCCCGTCGAAACGCATCGTCCGGAAGGGCTCGAAGGTCACCACGTGCGACGCTGCCGTGTCCGGTCCCGGTCGACCAACGCCACCATGAGCATGCCGGCGAGGAAACCCGCTGCGTGTGCCTCGAAGGCGATGCCGCCCTCCAACGGCTGGGCTGATGCGAGGACCTGAAGCCCGAACCACAGCAGGAGGACCAGGAACGCCGGGAGCTCGACGATGGCGAAGATGAGGAACCAGAACGCGATCCGTCCTCCCACCAGCGGCGCCAGGAAGTACAGCGGGAAAGGTGCGTAGACGCGGATGCGCGCGTGCGGGAACAGCAGCAGGTAGGCCCCGAGCACCGCCGCGATCGCGCCCGATGCGCCGAGCAGCGGGACGAGCGACCCGCGGTTGAACAGGGCGAACGCGTACGTCGCCGCGACCCCTCCGATGGCGTAGAAGAGCAGGAACCGGACGTGGCCCAGGCGGTCCTCGACGTTGTTGCCGAAGATCCACAGGAACAGCATGTTGCCGAGCAGGTGACCCAGACCAGCGTGCAGGAACAGCGCGGTGAAGATGCTGAGGATCACCGGCTTCGTGACGGGGGGCTCGCGGAACGGTTCACAGCCGCGAGTGGCGACCTGCTGGACCTGCTGCTCGGTCAGAGGCTGCAGGTCCAGGATCTCCTCCGGGATCGCCGCCCACCGCAGGTAGAACGCCTCCTCGGTGCAGAAGGCGATGGCGGCTTCGCGTTGGGTCATGCGTTCGATGTCCTCGCCGAAGACGCCGCCGAGGTGGGGCTGCACGAGCAGGAAGACGAGCACGTTGGCGGCGAGGAGCAGGAGCGTCACGAAGGGCGTGCGATGGGTGGGGTTGATGTCCCCGACTGGCAGGACCACGCTGGGCCTTCCCGATCAGCCGGCGGCGACCGCTGCGAGATCGACGCGCCCGGCGAGCACCTGCTCGGCCAGTCGCAGCGTCCGCGACGCGATGTGTGGCGCGCGTTCGAGCACGACGGCGTGACCCGCGTTGCGGAAGGTGAGGACGTGGCCGTCCGGCAGTGCCCGGGCGAACTGGCGTGACTGGTGCGGGTTGACGAGCCGGTCGCGTGCCCCGATGACGACCAGCGTGGGGACGTCGAGCCCCTGTGCCGCGCGTCGCAGATCGGTCGCGGTCATGCCCTCGAAGCAGCGACGCCGGACATCCATGGCCGTCGCCGCGATCATCTCGTGCACGAGCGCAACCTGAGCGGCGACCGGATGGTGACCGAACCCCGTGGCGCGGATCAGCGAGTAGCCGCGGTCCCGCGTGCTACTGGTCTCGCCGGAGACGAAGCGTCGGTCGAGGCGATCGTTGCCGAGGAGCGCGCGGATGAGGCGTCGCCCCGCGGCCGCTTCGATGCGCGAGGTACCGCGCCCTGACAGCGCCGAGGTGACGATGTCCGCCGTGGGGGTGGCGATGAGCACGCTCGCGGCGACTCTGGATGCGTCTGGCTCAGCGTCGAGGAGGTAACGGATCGAGGTCATGCCGCCCAGTGAGTGTCCCAGCAGCAGGACCGGCCCCGCGGCCTCCTGGTCGATCACCGCGGCCAGATCGCGTGCGTGCTGCGCGGGGGTCAGATCGTCGTCGTCCGCTGCGGTGCTGCGTCCGTGACCTCGCAGGTCCCACAGCACGACGCGACCCGCAGCCGCGAGCCGTCGCGAGATGGGATGCCACACGCGGTGGTCGCAGCACAGCCCGTGCGTGAGTACGAAGGTCGGTCCCGTGCTCGAACCGTTGAGGACGCTGGCGTGCAACACCGTGCCGTCGTCGGCCTCGACGGAGCGGTGCTCGCCGATGGGTGCCTGAAGTGGCAGGTCGCCCGTCGCATCGCGACGACGGTCGCGTTCGGCGAGTCGGGGGCCGAGCGCCGCTGAGGCCGCGACCCGCACCGCCGTGCCGACGACCCAGCGGCGGCCCTGGAAAGGGGCGGGGCGCAGGGAGGCCATCAGAGCACCGCCCGCAGCCGGAGCAGATCGGTCACGCTCGCCTGGATCGAGAGGCGATCGGACGCGTACGCGACGCTGGGGTCGAGTTCGCCGGCGGCGAGCAAGAGCAGATCGTCGGAGCTGCAGCGCAAACGGATGTCGGCACGGGGGGCACTGCCCCGCTGCAGGCCACTGAGTCGCCCCTGTCGCAGGTCGGTGTGGTACACGACCCCGATGTCAGGGCACTCGGCCTGGATGGTGCGTCGGGTCGGCAGCATGGCGCGGTACGAAGGGTCGATGCGGGAGATGCGCTGCACGAGCTGCTCGAGAACGGCTTCCACCTCTTCCTCGGTCGCCACCGTCGCCGTGTCCTCCGTTCCTGATGCGTCGGCGCCGCTACTTGAGCACTGAGTTCGCGCTACCGCTCCGCTACTTGAGCACTGAACCGGGCGGCACTGTACCAGTGGGTGTGGTGGCCACTGGTAGTCTCCGACGGACGAGGGCCTTCAGGAGGAACACATGGCGAGCGCTCTCTCGCGCTACCTCGAAGCCGCGAACGGACTGACCAACGTGACCAAGAGCCGGGCTGAGCAGATCGTCCGTCAGGTCGTCAAACAGGGCGAGGCTGCTGCCGATCAGGCCGGGGACATGGTCGAGGAGTTGCTGGACCGGTCGAAGAAGAACCGCGAGGCGCTGGTCGCGCTCGTGCGGGCCGAGACCCAGCGTGCGATCGGACGCATGGGCATCGCGAGCCGCTCGGAGGTCGAGCGCCTCGAGAAACAGGTGAGCCAACTCAAGCGCGAGCTGGCGGCCGCGACGTCCGGCAAGGGCGGCGGCGGAACCACCAAGAAGCAGTCCGCGACGAAGAAGAAGGCGTCAGGCGGAGCATCGGGCAGCAAGGCCGCCGCGAAGCCAACAGCCAAGAAGACCGCCAAGAAGACGACCAAGAAGACGACCAAGAAGACCGCGAAGAAGCAGTCGACCAAGAAGAAGTCATCGTGACCGACGCCTCGGACCAGGACGCGTTGGCGACGGCACGCGAGCTGCTGGGGGGCGTCGACGACCTCGTGATCGACGAGCGTCCGGCGGTCCTCGAGAACGTGCACGGCATCCTCGCCGCGGAGCTGGCAGCCCTCGACGAGGTCTGACCATCGGGGCGCGCCGCCAGCGACTCGACCGGGAGCTGGTCCGACGCGGTCTCGTCGACAGCCGTGAGGAGGCGCGTGACGCCATCGCTGCTGGTCTGGTGACCGTGGCCGGGGGTCCCGCCCTGAAGGCCGCGACTCAGGTCGCTCCTGACGAAGCCATCGTCGTCCTCGCCCCACCGCGGCGGTACGTGAGCCGGGGCGGCGACAAGCTCGAAGGGGCACTGACGCGCTTCGATGTGGACGCGACGGGGCGACGCTGCCTCGATGCAGGCGCGTCGACGGGTGGCTTCACCGACTGCCTGTTGCAACACGGCGCCGCGAGCGTCGTAGCTGTCGATGTTGGCTACGGCCAGCTCCACCAACGCATCCGCACCGATGAGCGCGTCACCGTCCTCGAACGCACGAACGTGCGGACGCTGCGCCCCGAGCAGATCCCGTCACCGCCGCCGGACCTGCTGGTGGCCGACCTCTCGTTCATCTCCTTGCGCTTGGTGCTCCCGGCGCTCGTCGCCGTCCTCGCCTCACCGGCCGATGCCGTCGTCCTCATCAAGCCGCAGTTCGAGGCCGACCGTGGCGACGTCGGTCGCGGGGGAGTGGTGCGCGATCGCGTTGTGTGGAGGAGGTCGGTCCTCTCCGTGGCGGAGACCTTCCGGGAGCTAGGGTGGCGCCCCGTGGATGTGGTTCCGTCGTCGCACCCCGGACCGGCAGGCAACGTCGAGTACCTCCTCCACGCCCGTTCCGAGGCTCCCGGTCCCGAGACGCTCGAGCGCGTCGATACCGCGATCGAGGAAGCCGAACAGCTCCTGAGAGGCAGCACGTGAAGGTCGGTCTGGTCGTCCACTCAGGGCGTGAGGGCTCCCGCACGACCGCCGCGCAGGCGGCTGACCGCCTGACCAGCCTGGGGGTGGACGTCGTCACCGCAGCGGACGGTGAGGGGCGGGCCGACGAGCCTGCGAGCGGCTTCGCCGACGGTCTCGACCTGGCGATCTCGTTCGGCGGGGACGGCACCTTCCTCCGCGCCGCCCACCTCTGTCGCGACGCCGACGTTCCCGTCCTCGGGGTCAACCTCGGACGCCTGGGGTTCCTAGCCGAGGTCGAACTGCACGGACTGGACGAGGCCCTCGCTGCTATCGCCGGTGGGGGTTTCACGGTGGAGGACCGCGCCACGCTCGAGGTCACCGCCGAGGACGAGCACGGGACGGTGCAGTACCGCGGCTGGGCGCTCAACGAGATCTCGATCGAGAAGACGGCGCGACAGCGGCTGCTCCTGCTCGACGTCCACGTCGGCGGGTCGCTGTTCGCCAAGGTCCCCGCCGATGCTCTCGTCGTCGCCACCGTCACGGGATCGACCGCCTACGCGTTCAGCGCGGGAGGCCCGATCCTCTCACCGCGCGTGGCGGCGACCCTCGTCGTGCCGGTCGCCCCGCACTCGCTGTTCGACCGCACGCTCGTCGCGGGCGCGGACGAGCCGGTCAGGGTGGAGGTCGTCCCCGATCAGTCCGCCGCGATCGCGTCGTGTGACGGCCGCGAGCCGGTCACGATCCCGCCAGGCGGGGCGGTGGAGGCCGTCGGCAACGGCCGTCCCGTGCGGCTCGCCCGGGTGGACTCGCTCGACTTCTACTCGCTCGTCCGTCGCAAGTTCGGCCTCCACTGAGATGCGGACGTGATCGACGAGCTCCACATCACGGCCCTGGGTGTCATCGAGGACGTCACGCTGCGCCTGTCACCGGGGCTGACCGTCGTGACCGGCGAGACCGGAGCCGGTAAGACGATGGTGGTGACCGCTCTCCAGCTGCTGCTCGGCGCGCGCGCTGACACGACGCTCGTACGGGCGGGTCACGAGCGCGCGCTCGTCGAGGCCCGGATACGTCCGGCGCCCTCCACCGCCCGAGACTGGATCGAGGGCGACGACGAGCTGGTGGTCTCTCGGGAGATCGCGGCGGAGGGCCGTAGCCGCGTCCGCATCGACGGCCGCCTCGCCACCGTGACCGCGCTGACCGAGATCCTCGGGGCCGTGGTCGAGGTGCACGCGCAGCACGAGCACGTCGAGCTGGCCCGACCCGAGCGGCAACGCACCCTGCTGGACCGGTTCGCCGGCGCTGCGCACGGGCGGATCCTCGACCGGTACCAGGAGGCCTACAGCCGGTGGCAGGACACGGCCCAACGACTCGAGGCGCTGCGGGAACGCGCCCGCGACCGCGCCCGCGAGATCGATCGCCTCGAGTTCGAGGTGGACGAGATCAACCGTGCGGCGCTCGACCCCGAGGTCGACGTGCACCTCGACGACGAGCTCGAGCTGCTCGAGCACGGGGAGGAGCTGGTGCTCGCCGCGCAGGAGGCCGCCGCGGCACTGGGCAGCGAGGGAGCGGGCGAGCCCCTCGGTCGCACCGTACAGGCGCTCCGACGTGTCCATGTGAGCGACCGTCAGCTCGCCGACGTGAGGGATCGCGCCGAGGCTCTGGTCGCCGAAGCGACCGAGCTGGCCCGCGATGTGCGTGCACTCGCCGAGCGCATCGAGGTCGACCCCGAGCACCTCGAGGAGCTGCGTGAGCGCTCACGCCTGATCGCCCAGCTCCAACGAAAGTACGGCGACGACGTCGCCGGGATCCTCGGGTACGCCGAGGAGGCGCGGCTGCGGCTCTCAACGCTGAAGGCCGAGACGGACGAGGTGGAGACGCTCCTGGCACAGCTCGAGGCGTCAGAGCACGAGGTCCGCTCGCTGATCGACGACCTGAGACGGGGGCGCCTAGTCGCTGCCGACGCGCTCGCCCCAGCGGTCGACGTGCACCTCGCGGCCCTCGGGATGCCGGCTGCGCACTTCGAGGTCGACGTCGCCGAGGCCGACGCGCCCGGACCCCACGGCGGCGACCGCATCACCTTCCTCCTGGCGCCTAACCCCGGTGACCCGCCGCGACCACTGGGACGCGCGGCATCCGGTGGGGAACGGTCGCGGGTCGCGCTCGCGCTCGAGGTCGCGCTGGCAGACGTGGTGGAGGCTGACGTCCTCGTGTTCGACGAGGTGGACGCCGGCGTGGGCGGGGCGACCGCCATGGCCGTGGGGGAGAAGCTGGCCCGGCTCGCGGCGGGAGCGGCGGGGAGGCAGGTGCTGTGTGTCACCCACCTCGCTCAGCTGGCGGCGTTCGCGGACGTCCACCATGTCGTCGAGAAGGGGCTCGACGGGGGCCGCGCCGTGACCACGGCGCGCGAGGTGCACCGCGACGACCGCGCTGCCGAGCTGTCACGGATGCTCGGTGGGCACGCTGACCGGGCCGAGGGCCTCGAGCACGCGCGCGTTCTGCTGGAGGAGGCGGCCGCTCGCCGCGCGGGCTGAGCGGGTGCTTTGGCCCCGCGCGGTGCCGTCGCTACCGTCCGGCGACCCTGCGACCGCGAGTCCATGCAACCGACCGACGCGTTCACCGCACGCAGCCTTCCCGGAGGTACCGGGGGGCCGAAGCGACCGCTCTTCGCCGCGCCGCGCCGGCGTGCCCGCCGTGTCGCCGCCTTCGTGGCGGTCGCGCTGCTCGTGAGCGTTCCCCTCATCGTGGCCGGTGGCGGCGGCGGACCCGCCACCGGCGCGGTCCCTGGAGCGGCGCCCGCACGGGCCGGGGCCGCACCGTCCGCGCTGGCCGCTGACGACCCCGACACTGACGCGCTGGCGCAGCCGTTCGCGCTGATCGGCCGCTTGACGCTTGTGTTGCCCGGCGAGGAGGTCCTCCTCGTCGGCTACCACGAGGCGTCGTTCGCGGATGCGGTCGCTCTGCAGCCCCACGGGCACGGACTCGCGAACGAGAACACGACGAAGTTCACGCTGCCCCCACCCGAGGACGGGCCCGGGTACCTCGTGCTGTCGTCGCGTGGCCGTCCACAGCCGGCCACGTCGGCTGTGGACCTGGTGATGCACGACGACGAGACCGTCACCAGCCCCGTCACGGGCACGGTCGTTCTGGTCGAGCCCTACACGCTGTACGGCAAGTACCCCGACACTCGAATCGAGATCGCTCCCGAGGACGCCCCACATCTACGCGTCGTGCTGATCCACGTGCGTGAGGTGACCGTGGCCAGCGGGGACCGCGTCGAGGCGGGCGTGAGCGTCCTCGCGGCGGGACCGAACCGCTTCCCGTTCGCCTCCCACATCGACCGCTACTTCCCCGAAGACCGCTGGCCGCACGTCCACCTCGAGGTGAAGCCTGCCGATGCGGTCCGCCCCGTCGGCGCCGGCGGCTGAGCGCCTCGCGGGAGGCGGTCGGCGCGCGGTCGTTGGAGGGACCGGGGGGTGGTGGGTACCGTGGTCCGGGCCGCGACCACGGGCCCGACGGATGTGGGTCAGGAGAGAGCGTGGCAAAGCACATCTTCGTCACGGGCGGCGTCTCGTCGGCTCTGGGCAAGGGCATCACCGCTGCCTCGCTCGGCCGGCTGCTGAAGGCTCGAGGCCTCCGCGTCACGCTGCAGAAGCTCGACCCGTACATCAACGTCGATCCGGGAACGATGAACCCGTTCGAGCACGGCGAGGTGTTCGTGACCGAGGACGGCGGCGAGACCGACCTCGACCTGGGGCACTACGAGCGGTTCGTCGACGAGCCGTTGCACCGCGGCTCCTCCGTGACCTCGGGACAGATCTGGATGTCGGTGATCACCAAGGAACGCCGCGGCGACTACCTCGGCAAGACCGTCCAGGTGATCCCGCACATCACCAACGAGATCAAGGACCGGATCCACGCCCTAGCCGACGACGTCGACGTGGTGATCACCGAGGTCGGCGGCACCGTGGGCGACATCGAGGGACTTCCCTTCCTCGAGGCGATCCGCCAGCTGCGCTACGACGTCGGCCGGGACAACGTCTGTTACGTCCACGTCGCTCTGGTCCCCTACATCGCGGCGGCGGGCGAGCTGAAGACCAAGCCGACGCAGCACTCGGTGCGCGAGCTGCGCTCGATCGGTATCCAGCCCGACGTCCTCGTCCTGCGCAGCGATCGCGAGCTCGACGACAAGCTGAGACGGAAGATCGCGTTGCAGTCTGACGTCGACATCGAGGGGGTGATCGCGGCGGTCGACCGATCGTCTCTGTACGAGGTGCCGCTCGCCCTCCGGGACGAGGGCATCGACGATGTCGTGTGCCGTCGGCTCGCGTTGCCGGAGCACGAACCCGATCTCGCCGACTGGGCCCGACTCGTGCAACGCGTCCGTTCCGCCCGCGAGACCGTGACCGTCGGCCTCGTGGGCAAGTACGTCGAACTTCCGGATGCGTACCTTTCGGTAGCGGAAGCACTCCGCCACGCGGGCATCGAACACGGTGTGAACGTCGATATCCGTTGGCTGTCGTCGGACGACCTCCTCGAGGACGGGGCGGAGACCGTCCTCGCACCGTGCCACGGCGTGCTCGTGCCAGGAGGCTTCGGCGTACGCGGCGTCGAGGGCAAGATCACGGCGGTCCGCTACGCGCGAGAACGTGAGGTGCCCTTCCTGGGGCTGTGCCTGGGTTTGCAGTGCGCGGTCATCGAGTTCGCACGCGACGTCGCCGATCTCGAGCACGCGCACTCGTCGGAGTTCGAACCCGCCACCCCCGACCCCGTCATCGACCTCATGCACGACCAGCGCGACGTCGAGGCGCTCGGCGGCACGATGAGGTTGGGCGCCTACCCCGCCCGCCTCGTGCCGGGCACCCGGACCTACGCGGCGTACGGTGACGAGGTCGTCTACGAGCGCCATCGTCACCGCTACGAGGTGAACAACCGCTACCGCGCGCGCCTCGCCGACGCGGGCCTGGTGTTCAGCGGTCTGTCGCCGGACGAGCGGCTGGTCGAGTTCATCGAGCTGGCCGATCATCCTTGGTTCGTGGCGACGCAGGCACACCCGGAGTTCAAGTCCCGACCCAACCGGCCTCATCCGCTCTTCTCCGGCTTCCTGGCGGCGAGCCTGCAGCGCATGCGCGAGACCCGTGGCCAGCTGCCCGTCGACCTCGACGAGCACACCGTCGGCGAGCTGCAGCAGGCGGTCGAGGTCGAGGCCACCTAGTGCCTGCCTGGTTCGAGACCGTCGCGAGCGAGATCGTCTACAACGGGTGGTCGACCGTCCGTCGCGACGTCGTCCGCACGCCCCAGGGCGAGGATGTCGAGCGCGAGGTGGTCCTGCAGGACGACGCCGTGGCGATGGTCCCTCTGCTCGACGACGGGACGGTCATCCTCCTGCGCCAGTACCGCCACCCGTTCGGTACCAGCCTGCTCGAGGTGCCAGCCGGCAAGCTCGACGTCGAGGGTGAACCACCGGCGGCTGCGGCGCGCCGAGAGTTGACCGAGGAGATCGGCTACGAGACGGAGCGGCTCGAGCTGCTCGTGACGATCGCCAACTCGGTCGGTTGGACCGACGAACGCACGCACATCTTCCTCGCGACGGGACTGCGTGCCGTGCCCCGCCCCGACGACTTCGTCGCGACTGCCGAGGAGGCGGCGATGGAGGTCGTGCGGTTGCCGCTCCAGGCCGCCGTCGAGGCGGTCAGGGACGGACGTATCCCCGATGCGAAGACCGTCGTCGGCCTGCTGTTCGCCGCCCACCATCAGGGGAACGCCGCCTGACCTCCGGGAGGGTGTCGGTCGCGGGACTAGGCTCGCGCACCAGCGACCAGGAGCAGCGCGTGCGCGTCGGGGTTCCCCGCGAGATCAAGCCGCAGGAGCACCGGATCGCGATCACGCCTGCCGGCGTCCGCGAGCTCACCCTCGCTGGTCACGATGTGCTCGTCGAGAGTGGTGCCGGGGTCGGCTCTTCGGTACCCGACGACTTCCTCGCGGCCGCCGGGGCCAGGATCGTCGAGCACGCCGAGGACGTCTGGAGCGATGCCGAGCTCGTCCTCAAGGTCAAAGAGCCCGTGGAGTCCGAGTACGGCTACCTCCGGGAAGATCTGACGTTGTTCACCTACCTGCACCTCGCGGCGGACGAAGCCCTCACCGACGCCCTCGTGGCGTCCGGCGCCACCGCGATCGCCTACGAGACGGTGGAGGGTCCCGACGGGGGTCTGCCGCTGCTCGCCCCGATGTCGGAGGTCGCGGGCCGGATGGCCCCGCAGGTTGGCGCGGCCACCCTCCAACGCGAGCACGGAGGACGAGGGATCCTCCTCGGTGGCGTGTCGGGGGTGTCGCCGGCCCACGTGCTCGTGATCGGTGCGGGGACGGCGGGGCGCAACGCCGCGTGGCTGGCCTCGGGGATGGAAGCGCGGGTCACGGTGCTCGATCTCGACGTGGGCAAGCTGCGCTACATCGATTCGATCCACAAGGGCCGCATCTCGACGCTGATGTCCAACCGGCTCACCCTCGAGGAAGTGCTCCCCGAGGCTGATCTCGTGATCGGAGCGGTCCTCGTCCCCGGAGCCAAGGCGCCCCGCGTCATCACCGAGGAGATGGTCGCGACGATGCGGCCTGGGGCGGTCGTCGTGGACATCTCGATCGACCAGGGTGGCTGCATCGAAACGAGCCGCGTCACCACCCACGATGACCCCACCTACGTGGTCCACGATGTCGTGCACTACTGCGTCGGCAACATGCCCGGGGCCGTCCCGCACACCTCGACCTACGCGCTCACCAACGTGACGCTGGCCTACGCCGAGCGCCTGGCCGCGGACGCCACAGGCGCGATCGAGGCCGATCCGGGCCTGGCGCTCGGCGTCAACGTCATCCGCGGCGCGGTGACCAACCCCGGTGTCGCCGAGGCCCATGGGCGGGAGTTCGTGCCCCTGGCCGACGTGCTGTAGGCGGTTGCGGTACCCGTGAGCGCACCTCCGGAGGAGCTCCCCGCCCCGCTGCGCGCCTACCTCGACCACCTCCGCGTCGAGCGCGGACTGGCGGACAACACCATCGGCGCGTACCGACGGGATCTGCGCCTGTTCGCGGGCTACCTGATCGAGCACGGCATCGTTGATCCTCGCACGGTCGCTCCCGAGGACATCGAGGCGTTCGTGCCGTGGTTGCGCCAGCGACGGACCGCCCAGGGTCGACTGTACGCATCGTCCACCATCGCCAGGGCGGTCGTCGCGGTCCGGGGTCTGTACCGGTTCCTCGCCCGCGAGGGGGTGATCGTCGACGATGTGGCCGCTGACGTGGGCACCCCACGCAGCCCCAGGTCGCTGCCCAAGCCGCTCTCGCGGGTCCAGGCTGAACGCTTGCTCGCCCAGCCCGTGGGGGACCGTCCCCTGGCGCTGCGCGATCGGGCGATGCTGGAGCTGCTGTACGGATCCGGGCTGCGGATCAGCGAGCTGACGGCGCTCGATGTCGACGATGTCGACCCGGTCGAGCAGCTGCTGCACGTGACCGGCAAGGGGCGCAAACAGCGCATCGTGCCGTTCCACCGCGCAGCCGCCGATGTCCTCGAGGCGTGGCTGGTTCGCGGTCGCCCGAGTCTGCAGCCGCGAGGCCCCGGCCTGTTCACGAACTCACGGGGCGGTCGGTTGACGCGTCAGGGGGCATGGAAGATCGTCAAGCGCCACGCCGACCGCGCCGGTCTCGCTGAGGACGTCTCACCCCACACGCTGCGGCACTCGTTCGCGACCCACCTGTTGGATGGGGGAGCCGACGTCCGCACGGTCCAGGAGCTGCTCGGGCACGCGAGCGTGACGACCACACAGGTCTACACGCTCGTGAGCCGCCGGCACCTGCGGGAGGTGTACGAGCGGGCCCACCCACGGGCGAAACGGACCCGCTAGGCTCGGTGGTCGAAGCCCACGACAACGTCCACCGTCCCAACCGAGGTCGCCCTGCATGGATCAGTCCACCCTTGATCGGCTCCGCAAGGAACTCGAGGACGAGCGTCAGCAACAGCTCGACGTCCTCGAGAGCCACGGCGCGGACCCGTACGGCGAGGAGGTCAAGGATCTCCAGATCGCCAACGAGGGGTTCGCGGACTCGGCGCAGGCGACCGAGGAGCGCAGCGAGATCCTCGCGCTCATCGATGCCGCGCGGAACCGGTTGGCGCAGGTCGAGCGGGCGCTGACCAGCATGGACGAGGGTACGTACGGGGTGTGCGAGTCGTGCGGGCAGCAGATCCAGGATGCCCGCCTCGAGGCGAGGCCGTTGTCGGTCCGCTGCGTGGACTGCGCCTCCAAGAGCTGACCCCGGCCTCCGCGCCCATCTGCCAGCGGATTCCGTCGGCTCGAGCGCGGGAGCGCCGCTCGAGGGCCCGTCCTCCCAGGTCGCTTCGAGGGCGGATATTGCGGTCCCGAACCTTCCGTTTCCGCATGGGCGGTGCAGGAAGAGCGGGGAGCTGGGGGGGCCGGCTCGTCGCGCTCGGAGAGCCCCTGGCGCCTGCGGCTGGAGAGGGAGTCACCGGGCCCCCACCTGCGATCCAGCGGGCTCCAGCGGCGCCCACAGCGGTTATGCGCCTTTTCGATGACACACTCAGAGCGTGTTCCCATGAGGCTCCCTAAAGCTGCGCTATAGGCCAGGCGACCACGCCTGACTTGGCCGAGTTGCCGGGAGCCTGGGCGGTTCAACCAGCGGACTCGGCGTACGGAGCTGGATGAGCCTGCAAGAGCCTCGCCGCGACGGGTGGCGAGCCCTCCGGTCATCGGTCAGGCGCGGGCTCCGCGTGGGCCTTCTCCCGGCCACGGATCAGCTGGCGCCCCGACCCCGTCCGTGCCGAGCAGGGCGACCGTCCGCTGGCCGCCGATGCCAAGGTCGTCGTCGCGGACGTGGCAGGGCGACTGTCCGCTGGCCGCCGATGCCAAGGTCGTGGTCGCGGACGTGGCCAGGGCTTGGAGGAAGCAGGGGGATCCTGTCCGGGGGAGGGGAGTCGACAGATGAACAAGGAGAGAAGTCGACAGCGATAAGTAGACAGGTGACTTCATCGATCTGTCGACAGCGTGTCGCCCCGGCTCTCCGCGCCGTCCTTTACCCCTGGGCATCGACGACTCCCTCGTGGCGTGTCGCTCATCGCACTGGCCGCCTGGAGATGGGGGGTTGCCGGAGTGCGGGGGGGCGGAGTAGGGTCCACGTCGATGTGGCGAGATATCGCTGTGTCGACAAGTTGACCGCCCCGTCGATCCAGCCCTTCCGAGGGTCGCCCAGGGGGAGCACGTGATCGAGCCCACACCGCAGCACGACCACGACGAACCGCAGGACGAGGGCCCTCCGGGGGATGCCCCGTTGCCGGAGATGACCCCGGCCCAGTCGGGTCGGTCCGCCGAGCTCCAGAGCGAGGCGCGTGAAGCCGGGTCGCCGCGCCAGCCCACCGAGCCGTCGGAGACGGCTGTGGCGGTGGATCACGATGTCGCTCCCGGCCGTAGCGGGTCTCCCGAGACGGCACCCGATCCGCGCGAAGCGGAGCCGCGGTTGCCCCTCGAGCGGACGGCGTCCACGCCTCCGACGGGGACGACCCCCGACGTTGCGACCGGCGCTCAGACGCCCGCTCCGGCTGGTCGCGATGACCGTGGCGACGAGGCCGTCCGCAACGCGCCCGATCCCGTCCCGTCCCCGTCCTCATCTCCAAGGGAGCGGGCGATCCTGGACCCCGGTACGTGGGGTGCCGACCAGGCACGGGCCCTGACACGGCGCGACGTGCTGCGCCCCGGTGGGGGTCCGGAGGTACGCGATCCCGCGCGCGTCCTCGCCTTCGCGAACCAGAAGGGCGGGGTGGGCAAGACCACCACGGTCATCAGCCTCGGGGCGGCCCTGGCGGAACTGGGTTCCCGCGTCCTGCTCGTGGACATGGACCCGCAGGGGTCGCTGGGCGTGGGGCTGGGTCTGGAGCCCCACCAGCTGCAGTCGACGATCTACAACCTGCTGATGCAGGACGGGTCCCACCCCGATGACGTCATCGCCGGCTCCGGCATCGACGGCATGCACGTGCTACCCGCCAACATCGACCTCGCCGCAGCCGAGCTCGCGCTGGTGCAGGAGGTCGCTCGCGAACAGGCGCTGCGACGGGTCATCGACCGGGTCCGCTTCCGCTACGACTTCATCCTCATCGACTGCCCCCCGAGCCTGGGCCTGCTCACGATCAACGGTCTGACCGCCGCGGATCGGGTGATCGTGCCGCTCGAGTGCGAGTACTTCGCGCTACGCGGGATGAGCCTGCTGATGGACACGATCGACAAGGTCCGGAGCCGCCTCAATCCTGAACTCGCACTCGAGGGTATCGTCGCGACCATCTTCGATGGAAGAACCATCCATGCCAGGGAGGTTCTGGACCGCGTCCGAGACGCGTTCGGGGACGTCGTGTTCAAGACCACCATCAACAAGACCATCCGGTTCGCCGAGGCACCGGTCGTGGGCGAGTCGATCCTGACGTACGCGCCGCGCTCCAAGGGGTCGGACGCGTACCGTGACCTCGCGAGGGAGGTGCTGTCCCGTGAGTCGTCGAGCTAGCCTGCCCGGGGCCGACGAGCTGTTCCGGCCCACCGGGGGTCGCGTCACGCCGCTGCGTGGCGAGGCCGCCGCCGAACCCGCTCCCACGTCCGCGCCCGCGAAGTCCGAGCCAGCCCCCGAGGCGGCTGAGCCGCCCGAGGCCAGCGGCCGCGTCAGACACGACGAGAAGATCACCGTCTACCTCACGAGCCAGGAGCTGCTCGACCTCGAGCAGGCCCGGCTGCGGCTGCGTGCGGAGTTCGACATCAGCGTCGACCGCGGCCGCATCGTGCGCGAGGCCATCGGCGAGCTCCTGGCCGACCTGCACGAGCGCGGGCCCGACAGCGCGGTCGTCCGGCGCCTCAGCTGACCCGCCCGGTGCCGGTACCGCTACGACGATCGGTTCATCGATGTGTCGACACATCGACACCCGACAAGTCGACACATCGACACATCGACATGTAGGCGGTGACCCGGCGGTCTCCGCGTGACGGTCAGCGGCCTCGACGTCGTGCGTCTGATCGACCGCAAGCGCCTCGGGGGCGAGCTCTCGGCGGAGGAGATCGCGGCGCTGGTCCCGGCGTACCTCGAGGGGCAGGTCGGCGACGAGCAGCTGACGGCGCTGCTCATGGCGGGGGTGATCCAGGGCTTCAGTGACGACGAGGCGGCGGCGTTGACGGCCGCCTACGTCGCCTCCGGTGAGGTCGTGGACCTGTCCTCGCTCACCGGTCCGACCGTGGACAAGCACTCGACGGGGGGTGTGGGGGATGCGGCGACGCTCGTCGTGGCGCCGCTCGCAGCCGCCTGCGGCCTGCAGGTCGCGAAGCTGTCGGGGCGGGGACTGGGGCACACCGGAGGCACGCTCGACAAGCTCGAGGCCGTGCCCGGGTTCGACGTGGCGCTCAGTACCGACGCGTTCCGCGAGCAGATCGAGCGCATCGGGGTGGCCATCGCGGCCACGACGGACCAGCTCGTTCCCGCCGACCGGCGGATCTACGCGTTGCGTGACGTCACGGGCACGGTCGCGAGCCCGGCGTTGATCGCGGCCAGCGTGATGAGCAAGAAGATCGCCGGAGGGGCAACCCACATCCTCCTGGACGTCAAGGCCGGTCGCGGCGCGTTCCTGCAGGAGCGTGCCGTGGCCACCGCTCTCGCGGAGCTGTGCGTGCGCCTCGGCGAGGGCGCCGGCCGACGGACTCGAGCGATCGTCACGGCGATGGCGCAGCCGCTGGCGGACGCGGTGGGCAACGCCCTCGAGGTCGCGGCCGCGATCGGCGTGCTGCGCGGCGAGTCCCCGGCGGGCGCGTTGCGCGACCACGCCCTCGTGTGCGTCGAGGAGCTCCTGCAGATGACCGGCGTCGCGGGGGCCGAGGCGCGATCGCGCGCCCACGCCGCCTTGGACGGAGGTACGGCCCTGGAGAAGTTTAGGGAACTCATAAGTGCACAGGGAGGTTCTCCCAGTGTCGCAGATGATCCCTGGAGCGTCCTGCCAAGGGCACCGATCAGGCGTGACTGGGTCCCCGGCCCAGGCACGGTGCGGCGGATCGACGCACTGGGGCTCGGGATCCTGGCGGTACGTCTCGGCGCCGGCCGCAGTCGCCGGGGCGAGGACGTCGATCCGGCCGTCGGCCTCGAGCTCGCCGTACGTGTCGGCGACGAGCTCGGACCGGGGGAGTGGGCGGTGCGAGTGCACGCCCGGACCGAGGACGACGCGGCTGCCGCTACGCAGCAGTTGACCGAGATCATCGAGTTGGGTAAGCAGCCCGTGGCGTCCGAGCCCTGGCTCCTCGCCCGCGTGCCTGCTGGGACCTCAGCACGTTCGTGACCAGGTGTGACGCGCTCAGATCGATCCTGCGGCCCGTTCGGGATCCAGGCGACCTCAAGGGTAGGCCACACACGCCGATTGGCGGATCCGTGGCGATCCGGAGGGTCGGTGGAGGCGGTGCGGCCACGGTCGAGCTCGGGATCGGGGCCCAGCCACGGCCCGCCGCCGTCAGTCCCGGCGGGCCGCGATCACGCGGCGCCGGCGCTGCCTCCCCCGCTTCCGATCAAGCCATAGAAGTCGATGTATCGGTACGTCGATGGATCGCTCCATCGATGCATCGATAGATCTTCTCCACGCCTAGGAGGCCCCGCTCCTGCTTTGTTGAGGGACCTCGAGGGTGGGGAGTCGTCCGGGGCTCGCCGTCGCGGGGGCGTCGACCCCGGGCTGCCCGATCGCCGCACCGGGGCCGCGCGAACCTCAGCGCGGATCCCCACGCTGGGATCCCGACCCGAGGCCGCAGCGCGCGGGTCGACGCTCGGGCCCGACGCACGACGACGAGGCCCGCGTCGGCGGCGGTCCTCGCGGGGGCGGGAGGGGAGCAGCCACCAGCTCCGCGGGCGACCCGGGCGGGGCGGGCCATGCCGCGCCACTGGGCCGGAGGGAACGCCGACCCGTGTCAGCGGAGGGCCGGGGGGTGCCTGCTGGCTCTCCTCGAATGAACGTCTTCATCGGGAGATGGATAAATAGCTGAAGAGATGAAGAGGTGAATCGATAAATCGAGGAAGGCTCTTCGCCAGGCCGGAGTCGGCCTGTAGCTGCGGAGAGGACGCCGGTGCTCGATCGCCGGACCGTGGCACCGCGTGAACTCCGCGTGGACCCACACATCGAGATCCCGACCCTCGGCCGCGGCGCGGCGGGCCGACCGCCGGGCCGACACCACGACGACGAGGCCCGCGTCGGCAGCGGTGGTCGCGTCCGGGGGCCGGGCCACCAGCTCGGCGGAGACCGAGCGGGGGAGCGCCGTGCCGCGCTACCGCGAGGTCGGCCCGCGTCACCGGAGGTCGGAGGAGCGTCTGCGGGTGCCTCTCGATGAACATCTACATCACCAGATCTACAACTCGATGAAACGATAAGTCGATAGAACGAGAAAGCCTCTCAACCGCACTGAAGTGGCCGGTAGCTGCGAGAGGACGGCGGTGCTCGCGGGGCCAGCGGCACCGTGTGTACCCTCCGGCGCAACCACCACGGACCGGAGCGGCATGACGTACGAGGTTCGGATCGCCGCGTTCGAGGGTCCGTTCGACCTGCTGTGGCAGCTCATCGCGCGCCGGAAGGTGGACGTCCACGAGGTCGATCTCGCCGACATCACGGCGGATTTCATCGCGCACCTCGGCGATCTCGAGCAGCTCGACCTCGAGACCGCGACCCGGTTCCTGGTCGTGGCGGCCACGCTCATCGAGCTCAAGGCGCTGCGGTTGCTGCCCGAGCCCGACGAGCAGGTGGAAGAGCTGCTCGGCGAGGCGCGGGACCTGCTGTACGCGCGGCTGCTGGAGTACCGTGCGGTTCGCGGAGCGGCCGCGATAGTGCAGGAGCGGTGGCAGGCCCACGGCGACCGCTACGGTCGGTTCGCGACCCTCGAACCGCGCTTCCGTCGTCTCACCCCCGCCGCGCCCCTGCCTCTCGACGCGTCCGGACTCGCCGCCTTGGCTGCCGCCGCGCTGCGTCCCCGGCCCACCCCCACGATCGACCTCCAGCACGTCCACCAGGCCTCCCTGTCGATCCGGGAAGCGGCTGCCTCGCTGCTGCGGTGGCTGCGAGACGACCGGGCGGCCGAGCTCGACGAGCTCGTCGAGGGTCGCAGCCTGGCGGACCGCATCGCCTTCTTCCTCGCTCTGCTCGAGCTGTACAAGCTGGATCAGGTGGATCTCACCCAGGAGGGCGTCCGCGGCCCCATCGGGGTGCGTCGGCGAGCCGACGCGCCTGCCGCCAGCCTCGCGGTCGTCGGTGGCGACGAGCTGTCCGCGTGAGCTCGACGAACCGCCAGCAGGCGCTCGAAGCGGTGCTGTTCGTCGCGGACGAGCCGCTCGACGAGGCCACCTTGTCACGCGTCCTCGAGGTCGGCCTGGACGAGATCGCGACGCTGTTGCGGCAGCTGCAGGCGCAGCTGGAGGCCGAGGAGCGGGGTTTGCTGCTCACGGAGGCGGCGGGTGGGTGGCGCCTCTACACGGCGCCGGCCGTTGCGGAGGCGGTGGAGCGGTACGTGCTCGACGGCCGGACCGGTCGTCTGAGCCAGGCGGCGCTCGAGACGTTGGCCGTGGTGGCCTACAAACAGCCCGTCGCCCGTCAGGACATCGCGGACATCCGCGGCGTCAACCCCGACGGGGCGTTGCGCACCTTGGTCAGTCGGGACCTCGTCGAGGAGGTGGGGCGCGATCCGGGGCCGGGTCAGGCCATCCTCTACGGCACGACCCGCGGGTTCCTCGAGAAGCTGGGGCTGCGCGACATCGGCGAGCTGCCGCCGTTGGCGGAGTTCCTTGCGGACACCCCGGCACCCGACGAGCCTCTGCCGGGTGACCTCCGCGAGGCGAGACGCCGCATCGCTGCGGGTGAGGAACTGCCGGCGACGGGCCGGGGCCGGTGGGCGCCGGATGCCCGCCCGCACGCGGATGAGGCCGAGATCGCGCGCCTGACCGACGCCCTCGATCAGGCGGCCCGCTCGGCGAGCAAGCGGCTACGTGAGGCCATGGCGGCGACGGAGGACCCCACCGACGAGGCCGACTCCGACGCGGCTGGTGCCGATGACGCGTCCGCGCCCGACGGTGGCAAGACAGAGGCCGATCACCCGGCGGGGACGGCGGAGCACGACGACGCCGCAGGCGAGCGTCCCTCGTGAGTGCGGAACGCCTCCAGAAGATGTTGGCGGCAGCCGGCGTCGCGTCCCGCCGCGCCAGCGAAGAGCTCATCGCGGACGGCCGGGTGACCGTCGATGGTCGCGTGGCCACGTTGGGCGACAAGGCGGACCCGACGGAGGCGGAGATCCGCGTCGACGGCGAGCGCGTCAACGTCCGCCCCGACCTCGTCTACGTGGCGCTCAACAAGCCACAGGGAGTGGTCACCACGGCCGACGATCCGGAGGGCCGGCCCACCTTCGTGGACCTCGTGAACCTGCCACAGCGGTTGTTCCCCGTGGGCCGGCTGGACAAGGACACCGAGGGGCTGTTGCTCCTCACCAACGACGGGGACCTCGCGCACAAGCTGATGCACCCCTCCTACGAGGTCCCACGGGTGTACCTCGCCCTGATCAGGGGGGACGTCAGACGCCCGACGCTCGACGCACTGCGGGACGGCGTCGAGCTCGAGGACGGACCGGCCCGGCCGCGCAGTGTCCGTCTCGTCGATCACAACGCGGGCCGGACCCTGCTCGAGATCGTCCTGACCGAGGGACGCAACCGCGAGGTGCGCCGCCTCGTCGGAGGGGTCGGCCTGATGCTCGAGCGCCTCGCGAGAGTGGGCTACGGCGGGGTCGAGCTGGGTGAGCTCCGACAGGGCAAGTGGCGTTTCCTGACCCAGCCCGAGATCGGTCAGCTCTTCGCCGCGGTGGAGGACGGGGCGTCCGGCGGCCCACGGCGTGGGCGAGAGGGACGATCGCGGCGGGGTCGACGATGATGGTCCAGGTGGGAGCCCTGGTGCAAGTGGAGGGATCGATATACCGACTGGCCGACTCAGCGATAAGTCGATATATCGGTTCAGCGCTTATCGGTTCCGCGCTCATCGGTTCGACGACGGGAGGCGGAGGATCTGTGGCGCGGGGTTCGAGCGCGTCCCCCGGACGCTGCACCAGCCTCGCGCCGCGCGTGGCCGCTCGCGTCCGCGGTACGGGCGGAGCTGGTGACGGGCCGGGTCCGCAGGCGCGGGCGCCTCGGCGCGTCGATCCACGAGCGGGGGGGCTGGGGTGAGCGCAGGGGAGCGGGTCCGAGCGATACGTGGGGCGACGACGCTCGAGCGCGACGAACGCGGCCACCTGATCGCGCGCACCCAGGAGCTGATGGCGGCGGTGCTCGAGCGCAACGCGCTTACCGAGGACGACCTGATCAGCCTCGTGTTCACCGCGACCGAGGACATCCGCTCCGCCTTCCCGGCGGAGGCCGCTCGGGAGGCGGGGACGACCCACGTCCCGCTGCTGTGCGCCCGCGAGCTGGCGGTCGAGACGGGCATCGCCCGGTGCGTCCGGGTCCTCGTGCACTGCTACACGACCCGGGGCCCGACCGAGCTGCGGCACGTCTACCTGCACGGGGCCCGCCAGCTGCGCACGGACCTGCCGGAGTGAGCACCGAGCAGGGTCGCCGATGGCGCTGGCAGGCTCCGGAGCGGTCACGGACCTCGCCGGGTGCCCTCGTGGGGTACCGGAGTGACCCGCGGGGCCGTTGCGTGCCTCAGCATCGATCTGGGCGCGTCCTCGCAGGTGGCGCGTCAGGGGCGGGCCGGGAGGAGGACGCGGGTGGCTGACTCCTCGCTGGGGCGGATCACCGTGATCGGGTGCGGCCTGATGGGCGGCTCCTTCGCGCTGGCCGCCGGCACCGTGCCCGGCGTAGAGGCCGTGACCATCGTCGACCGCCGTGCAGCGGTCGTCGAGCGGGCACGCGAACTCGGTGTCGGGACGCATTGGACCACCGACGTCGCTGGAGCCGTGGCGGACGCCGACCTGGTCGTGATCGCCACCCCGGTCCCAACCATCACCCAGGTGGCCCTCGATGCTGCGAAGTGGATGCGTAGCGGTGCACTCCTGACAGATCTTGGAAGTGTGAAGTCTAACCTTGTACTGGAGCTTGAGGCTGAGCTCCCGCCCGGAATCGCGTTCATAGGGGGCCATCCGATGGCGGGCAGCGAGGCCAGCGGGGTCGATGCGGCGGATGGAACACTCTTCCAGGGGGCGACGTACCTATTGACCCCCACCGCCGGGGTGCAGGAGACGGCGTTCGGGGTCCTGGGCGATCTGCTCCGTCAGATGGGGGCGCGGGTGCTGGCGGTCGACCCCGAGCTGCACGACCGGCTCGTCGCCGTGGTCAGCCACCTGCCCCAGGTGCTGGCCTCGCTCCTGATGGCCCACGCCGCGGACACCGCCGACGACCGTGACGCCGTGCTCGCCCTGACCGCGGGGGGGTTCCGGGACGTGACGAGGGTCGCGGCGAGCGATCCGGACCTGTGGACGGGGATCCTCCGTGAGAACCGCGTCGCGGTCCTCGAGCAGCTGATCCGCTACGCGGAACGCCTCGAGTCCCTGCGACGCCTGCTCGAGGCGGACGACGAGGAGCGACTCCACCGCTTCCTGGCCGACGCGCGGCGGGCACGGCGGTCGCTGCCACGGCGCGGCGAGGCGGCGGACCTCATCGATCTGCTCGTGCCGATCCCGGACCGGCCAGGGGCGCTGGCCGAGGTGACGACGGCGCTGGGGGAGGTCGGGGTCAACATCGAGGACCTCGCGATGCGTCACGCCAGCGACGGCGGCCGCGGCGCGATGGTCATCGCCATCGCGGGCGAGGAGGCGCTGCGTCGGGCCCAGCAGGTACTCGCCGATCGAGGCTACGCGACCCACGTCGAGGTGCGCTGAGCCGGAACGGAAGCGCGAGCACCCCGTGTCGATCTATCGATAGAACGGGTCGATGTAGCGGTAAGTCGACAAACGGCTAAAGGTCGGCTGTCGGCCCGGGGCGACCGGCACGGCACCTGGGGCGCGAGGCGGTGGGAGGTGGTGTGGCACGCTCCCACGCCAACGGCGACGGAGACGATGGTGATCGGGCCCCGGATCACGGTGCACCCGGGCGTGCTCTCGGGCGAGCTCACCGTGCCGGGGGACAAGTCGGTCGGCCACCGCGCGCTGATCCTCGGGGCACTCGTCGGGCACCCGGTCCACGTCACCAACGTGCCCAGGAGCGCCGACGTGGCCGCAACGGCGCGGGCGCTGCGCACCCTCGGCGCGGAGATCACGCTCGACGAGGCCGGGACCGGCCTGGACGGCCAGGTCACCGGGCCGCTGCGCGAGGCCTCGGATGTGCTCGGTTGCGGCAACTCGGGGACAGCTCTGCGGCTGCTGAGCGGCGTCGTGGCGGGCATCGACGGTATGGCGGTCCTCTCCGGCGACGACAGCCTGAGACGACGACCGGTCGACCGCGTCGCGGTGCCGTTGCGGGCCATGGGGGCCGAGGTCCTGGCGCGTTCGGACCGTTTCCCGCCGCTGGTCGTTCGCGGCGGCGGCTTGGTCGGTACCAGCTACGACAGCCCCGTGGCCAGCGCCCAGGTGAAGTCGTGCGTGCTCATCGCGGGTCTGGCCGCGGAGGGCACCACGGTCGTGCGGTCGCCGGCGCCGAGTCGCGACCACACCGAGCGCATGCTCGCCCACCTCGGCGTGGCCGTGAGCACGTCCGTGACCGACGTGGAGGAGGTCTCTGTCGCCGCGGGACCTCTGCGTGCGGCCCCGCTCGTCGTGCCGGGGGACCTCTCGAGCGCGGCCTTCTGGTGGGTCGGCGCCGCGATCGCGGGGACCAGCGTGACGGTGTCGGAAGTGGGCGTGAACCCACGCCGTGTCGGCGTGCTGCGAGCTCTCGAGGAGATGGGAGCGACGGTGAGCGTACGGGCACGACGCGAGGTCTCGGGGGAGTCCACCGCTGACGTCACGGTCACGGGCCGAGCGCTGGCACGTGCGGAGATCCGGGGTCAGGCGACCGTCGACGCCATCGACGAGCTCCCCGTCCTCGCCCTCGCCGGGGCGATGAGCGAGGACGGGCTCGAGGTCCGTGATGCCGCTGAGCTACGGGTCAAGGAGTCGGACCGGATCGACGCGCTCGCGGCGGCGTTCCGCAACCTGGGACTGGACCTGCAGGCACGCCCCGACGGGTTCCGGGTCCCCGGCGGACAGCGACCGCGCGGTGGGATCGTGGACGCGGCCGGCGACCACCGCATCGCGATGACGGCGGCGATCGCCGGAACCGTTGCCACCGATCCCGTCACGGTCGTCGGAGCGGACGTGATCGCCACGAGCTACCCGACGTTCCTCGAGGATCTGCGTGCGCTCGGCGGCCGGGTGCAGGTCCAGGAGACGGGTCGGTGAGCCGACGCGGTCCCATCGTCGCCATCGACGGTCCGGCGGGCTCGGGCAAGTCGACGGTCGCCCGACGGTTGGCCGAGGTGCTGGAGGTCCCCCACCTCGACACGGGGGCGTACTACCGCGCCGTGACCCTCGAGGTGCTGCGTCGCGGTGCCGCTCCGAGCGATGCCGACGCGGCGACCGAGGCGGCCGACGAGGTGCACATCGAGCGCGTCGACGACCGGACCTACCTCGACGGTGAGGACGTAGAGGACGAGATCCGGGGCCCCGATGTGACCGCGGCGGTCTCCGTGGTCTCGGCTCACCCTGGTGTCCGTGACGCCGTGATGCCGCTCCAACGGGACGCAGCGCGGATCGAGGGTGGCGTGATCGAGGGTCGCGACATCGGCACGGTCGTGCTGCCGGACGCGGATCTCAAGGTGTTCCTGACGGCGTCACCGCAGGAGCGCGCGCGACGACGCGGAGCGCAGGTGGGTACCGCGGACCTCGAAGCGGTCGAAGCGGAGCTGGTCGAGCGCGACCGACTCGATTCATCCCGTCAGGTGGCTCCGTTGGAGGCCGCCCCGGACGCGTGGCAACTCGACACCACCGACCTCGGCATCGACGAGGTCGTCGAGGCGATCGCCGAGCGCGCCCGCGCGGCCCGACGGTTGGCACCGGTCCGCGTCCACGACCGCCTCCCACGCGTCGTCGTCGTAGGCCGACCTAACGTCGGCAAGTCGACGCTCGTCAATCGCATCCTCGGTGCGCGGGTGACGATCGTCGAACGGAAGCCCGGGGTCACGCGCGACCGAACCGAGCACCTCGCACGCTGGGCGGGTCGGCCGTTCCTCGTCGTGGACACGGGCGGGTGGGAGCACGCTGCCGAGGGACTGTCCGCCGAGGTAGTCCGACAGGCGGAGCGCGCGATCGACTCCGGCGACCTCATCCTCTTCGTCGTCGACGCGAGCGTGGGTGCGCTCGAGGACGACGAGCGCTACGCCCGCCTGCTCCGACGCGCCGACCGGCCCGTCCTGCTCGTCGCGAACAAGGTCGACTCGCCCAAGCAGGAGTTGGCCATCCACGAGCTGTACGGGCTCGGGATCGGCGAACCCGTCCCCGTCTCCGCCCAGCACGGCCGAGGCGTGGGCGATCTGCTCGACCAGGTCGTCGCGACCCTCCCTCAGGGACCGGCGGAGGTCACCGACGACGACCCTCCCCGGGTCGCCATCGTCGGGCGTCCCAACGTCGGCAAGTCCTCGCTGTTCAACCGACTGCTGGGCGAGGAACGATCGATCGTGGACGCCGTGCCACACACGACTCGAGACGCGGTGGACACGACCATCGAGGTCGATGGCGAGCCGTGGGTGTTCGTCGACACCGCCGGCCTGCGTCGCCGCTATCGCACGGGTGAGGACACAGAGCTCTACAGCGTGGATCGGACCCGCCGCGCGGTCGAGGACGCCGACCTGGCCCTGTTCGTGGTCGACGCCAGCGAACCCATCGGCGAGCAGGATCAGCGGCTCGCCGCGATGGTTCGCGAAGCCGGGTGCGGCATCGTGCAGGTGTTCAACAAGTGGGACCTCGTCGACGAGGACCGCCGCTTCGCTCTGAAGCGCGAGGTCGACCGGATGCTGCACTTCGCCGCGTGGGCCCCTCGCGTGAACATCTCGGCCCTCTCGGGTCGATCCGTGCAGCGTGTTGTTCCCCAGCTGCGCACCGTCTTCGACGCGTACCGTCGCCGCGTCCCCACTGCCGAGCTCAACCGGTGGCTGGACGAGGTCACCCAGCGCCAGACGCCACCCCGCGTCGGCCAGCGCCCGCTGCGGATCCGCTACGTGACGCAGACGACCGCGAGACCGCCCCGGTTCCTGCTGTTCGCCAACAGGCCCGTGCCAGCGCCCTACCGCCGGTACCTCGAGAACCAGCTGCGCGAGCGCTACGGCTTCCCTGGCGTCCCGTTGGTGCTCGAGGAACGCAGCCGGCGGAGCCACGAGCGCCGATCCCATCCGCGGCCCTGACGTCGCCACCGATGTGGCGGGGTCCGAGACGAGCCGGTACCGTCGCGTCTCGGTCGAGCCGCTCGTTCAGGCGGCCGGACCACGGGCTGTGGCGCAGTTAGGTAGCGCACTCGTCTGGGGGGCGAGGGGTCGCCGGTTCAAGTCCGGCCAGCCCGACCGCACACCCGCACGCTGACGGCGGGCGAGACGGAGGGCCGAACGTGCGCGTGTTCGACATCGGCGCGCGTGACGGCGAGGTGGAGGTCGTCACCGACCGCATCTGGACCCTCCCGAACATCCTGTCGTTCGCCCGTATCGCGATCCTGCCCCTGGCCTTCTACGACCTGGTCCAGGACAACTTCACCCGGGCCTTCATCGTGCTGTTCATCTTCGGCAGCACCGACTGGTTCGACGGCTTCGTGGCCCGTCGGTTCGGTCAGGTGTCCAAGCTCGGCAAGCTCCTCGATCCGCTCAGCGACCGCCTGATGATCGCCTTCGTCGGCATCGGCATGATCATCGCGGGCTTGCTGCCGCTGTGGGTCGTGCTCGTCCTGGTCGGGCGCGACATCCTCCTCGTGCTGGGTGCTGCCATCTTCCTCGCGCGGGGGTCCGCGCCCCCCGCGGTCACGAGGACCGGCAAGGCGGCGACGTTCGGGCTGATGTTCGCCATCGGGTTCTTCCTGCTGGCGGCGGTCGTCTCGCCCGAAGGTCAGCTCAGCCACGAAGGTGTCCGCGCCGTGGCGTGGGTGCTGTTCGCCGTCAACGTCGTTCTCTACTACGTCGCGGCCGTTCAGTACATCGTCGCGGTGCGCCGCGGCGACGCGGTTGTCGTCGAGGACCGACCCCCCGCACAGGGCGTCGACTAGAGTCGGGCCGACCGCGATCAGGAGGGACCGGTGGCCGACGGCTCGTACCCCGAGGATCTGCGCTACACGGCGGAGCACGAGTGGGTGCGGCGGGATGGCGACACCGTCCTCGTCGGGATCACCTGGTACGCGCAGGACCAGCTCGGTGACGTCGTGTACGTCGATCTGCCGGCGTCCGGCGCCCGGGTCGAAGCCGGCCAGCCGTTCGGTGAGGTCGAGTCGACCAAGTCGGTCTCCGACCTGTTCGCTCCCATCTCGGGCACCATCAGCGAACGCAACGAGGCGCTCGAGGAGCGCCCCGAGCTCGTCAACAGCGACCCCTACGGCGAGGGCTGGATGATCCGCATCGAACCCGACGACGCCGGAGCCGTCGACGAGCTGCTGTCCGCGGACGCGTACCGCGCGAGCCTCGGGTAGCTCGTCTAGGCTCGACGCCAGCCACTTCGCGGGGTTCCACCTCAACCTGAGGTCGACCTGCGCGCTCCGGTGCCGGCCACCCGCCAGGCTGGCCCGGCGTCCGGTGATGGAGGAGCCATGTACTGCACGAGTTGCGGGCAGGAACTGCCCGACGACGCCCGCTTCTGCTCGCGTTGCGGTGCGCCGACATCCGCAGAGCAAGCCGAGCCCGGCGGCGACGCCACCACCGCCGCCATCGAGGCCGGCGTGCTGGACGAGGAGACCCCCTTCGGCGACGTGCCCGACCTCGAGCCCGGCACGGCCATGCTGGTGGTCGTGCGTGGACCGAACGCCGGCTCGCGCTACCTCGTCGATCGAGACGTCACGACGGTCGGTCGTCACCCCGACAGCCACCTCTTCCTCGACGACGTGACGGTGTCGCGTCGCCACGCCGAGGTGGTGCGGCGCGCGGACGACCTCGCTGTCCGCGACCTCGGCAGTCTCAACGGCACGTACGTCAACGGGGACCGGGTCGAGGAACGGGTCCTCCGCAGCGGCGATGAGGTGCAGATCGGTCGCTTCAAGCTGCTGTTCGTCGGAGCCGGTCGGTGAAGGCGCTCACGATCGGTGAGGTCCTCAACCGTCTGAAGGACGAGTTCGAGGACATCACGATCAGCAAGATCCGCTACCTCGAATCCGAGGGCCTCATCAACCCAGACCGCACCGACTCCGGCTACCGCAAGTTCACCGATCAGGACATCGAGCGTCTCCGCTACGTCCTCCGCGCACAGCGCGACCGCTACCTCCCGCTGAAGGTGATCAAGGACGAGCTCGACCGCATCGACGCGGGGCTACCTGTCGATGCCGACCCGGCTGAACCCGACCCCGCGGAGGTCACGGCACTCCGACCCGAACCCGCCCCGATGACCGAGGCGACGGCGGCTCCCGCGGCGGAGACACCGCCCCAGACCGTCCTCGATGCGGGTCCGACCGACGTGAGCCTGACACTGCGCGAGCTGTGCGACTCCTCGGGACTCGAGGAAGGCGATCTGCGTCAGCTCGCCGAGCACGGACTCGTGCGCCGCGAACCGCCCTACGACGGCGACGACCTGGCGGTCGCACGGGCCGCGTCGTCGTTGATGGAGCTCGGGCTCGAAGCCCGCCACCTACGCATGTACCGCCAGTTCGCCGAGCGTGAGGTGGCGTTGTGCGAGCAGCTCGTCTCGCCGCTGCTGCGGCAACGCAACCCCGACAGCCGCCGTACCGCTGGCGAGCAGCTCGAGCAGCTCGCCCAGCACGGAAGGTCCCTGCACCGCTCGCTCCTCGGTCGTGAGCTTCGAGGTTTGCTGCGGTCATGAGCACGACCCTCGCGCTCGCGGTGCTGCTCGCCCTCACCGCCCAGCCGGATCTGCCCGCCTGGCCCGAACCGCCGCCGGTGTCGGCCAGCGCCTACGTGGTCGTCGACGTCGCCACGGGGCAGCAACTGGCCGCCCGCGAGGCGGATCGACTGCGCCCCGTCGCCTCGACCATCAAGATCCTCACGGCGCTGTCGGTTCTGCGACGGGCCCGGCTGGACGAGGTCGTCACCGTCGGGGAGGAGGTCGAAACCGCCGCTGGCGCCGGGGTCGGACTTCAGCCGGGGGACCAGTGGACCGTCGAGCAGCTCCTGCAGGCGATGATCGCGCGCAGCGGGAACGACGCCGCGGTCGCGCTCGCCGCGCACGTCGGCGGGTCCGTCGACCGTTTCGTCGGGCTCATGCGTGCGGATGCCGGATCGATGGGGCTCGAGGGCATCCAGCTCGACGATCCGACCGGCCTCAGCGATCGCAACCGCCTGTCCGCCCGCCACCTCGCCGCACTCGCACGTGCCGCACTCGCCGACCCCGAGTTCCGACGGGTCAGCACCCTGGCGAGCGTCGATCTGCCCCGCGGGGGTCCACAGACCACACGGAACCTGCTGCTCCTGAACTACCCCGATGCGACCGGGATCAAGACCGGCCAGACGGCGGCGGCTGGGTGGTCGATCGTCGGATCGGCCGAGCGTCGGGACCGCGAGGTCGTCGCCGTGGTCCTCGACGCTGCCGGCGACGAGGACCGGTTCACGGACGCCGCTGCGTTGCTGACCCACGGCCTCGACGCGTTCCACAACGTGTCGCTCTCGTCCTCGTTGCGACTGCGTGATCCCGGTGGCTGGATCGACCTGGCCCCGGACCTCGAGCCGGTCGTCACGGTTCCCGTCGGGGCGCGCCCCGCGATCGGTGCCATCGGTATGCCCATCGAGACCGACGTCGAGGAGATCGCCGTCGAGGCGCACATCGACGAGGTGAAGGTCAGCTCGTGGGTCGTGCGTCCGAAGAGCACCGACCTCGAGCCCAACGCCGTCACCGCCGAGGCGAGCATCGGGTGGTGGCTGTGGGATCGTGCGTACGCTGCCATGCGAGCGACGACAGCGGCAGAGGAGTGGCCACGGTGAGCCCGGTGGAGGTCCGGATCCCGCCGGACCTCCTCCGCGGCCGTGTGGCCGAACTGGGCGCCGACATCACCGACGCCTACCGCGGGACCCAGCCTCTGCTGCTCTCCCTGCTGCACGGCTCCGCGGTGTTCCTCGCTGACCTAGTCCGCGAGGTACCGCTCGCGCTGACCGTCGACTTCCTCGCGATCACCCGCTACGAGCAGGGCGGCGGACGCGCACGCATCGTGAAGGATCTCGACGTCGACATCCGCGATCGACACGTGCTCATCGTCGAGGACATCGTCGACACCGGCCTGCGGCTGGGCTACCTGCTGCAGGTCCTGGCCATGCGCTCACCGGCGTCACTGCGCATCTGTGCCTTCCTCGATCGGCGGGTGCGTCGCATCGCCGAGCTGCCGTTGGACTGGGTGGGGTTCGAGGTCGGAGACGAGTACCTCGTCGGCTACGGGCTCGATCTCGACGGACGCCTCCGTCACGTGCCGGCGGTGCTCGCGGTACACGACCGGGACGCCATCGCGGCAGATCCCGAGGGCGCGGTCGCCGCTGCTCTCTCGCGATCCGGACGCACCTGAACCGTCGGGTAGCCTCCCCGCACGCGCAGACGGAGCACCGGTTGATCGAGTTGGAACTCGTCGGGGTTCGGGTCGAACTCCCCGCCAACCAGCCCATCGTGCTGCTGAAGGAGAAGACCGGCTCGCGCTACCTGCCCATCTGGATCGGGGCTGTCGAGGCCACCGCCATCGCGTTCGCGCTCCAGGGGGTCGAGACGCCTCGGCCCCTCACGCACGACCTGTTCGTCGACGTGATGGAGCAGCTGGGCGTCCAGCTCGAGGCGGTCCACGTCACCGAGCTTCGCGAGGGCACGTTCTACGCGGAGCTGCACCTCAGCCAGGGCGAGCGCAGCTACACCATCTCGTCGCGCCCCTCGGACGCCATCGCGCTCGCCAGCCGGCTCGACGCGGTCCCCATCTTCGGTGCCGAGGACGTCCTCGAGGAGGCGGGGCTGGAGATCGAGACCCGTGACGAGGACGGCGCCGAGATCGATGCGGACGAGGAGCTGCGCCAGTTCCGCGAGTTCCTCGACGAGGTCAGGCCCGAGGACTTCCGCGACCACTGATCTTGGCGACGGCGCATCCGCGCCGTCGATGCGGCCGTCGTGCTCCCCTCGCCGCCGAGAGCGCGGTCTCGGCGGCTCTCTCCGCAGGGGGACCCGGGCCCACCTCCCGGCCTCCTAGAGCGCGGTCTCGGCGGCTCTCCCTGTAGGGGGACCCGGTGGCTCAACCGCTGGTTCCTGAGGCGTACGGCACGCACCTGCCAGCATCGGGACGCTGCCGGTGGAGCGGCGCAGTGGGGGTGCGCTCCACCTCGGGGAGGCCGGTCACGGAGCGTGGTCGGGGTGGAGCGGGGGAGGGGGGTGGTGCTCCACGAACGTTGACTCGGGCCCCGCCGAGCCGTAGCCTCAGTGACGTAAGTACGGCTGTGTGACCCGCCGGCCGGCGCCCTCACCGGCCGCGGGATCCGGAGCCACGGGATCCGGAGCCACGGGATCTGGAGACGGAGAGACGGCCATGGCGGGCACCGATGAACGGCAGATGCGCCTCGACGTGGGCGACGAGGAGCGCGGCTACCGCGGTCCGGTCGTCATCAAGATCGTGGGCATCACCTACCGCCAGCTCGACTACTGGGCGCGCACCGGGCTCGCCGTCCCCAGCGTCCGCGAGGCCAAGGGGTCGGGGACCCAGCGGCTGTACTCGTTCGCTGACGTGGTCGAGCTACGCGTGATCAAGCGACTGCTCGATGCGGGCGTGACCCTCCAGCGTGTCCGTGAGGTCGTCGACGAGCTGCGGCGCAGGGGGCGCAGTCTCGCCGACGTCACGCTCGTGGCGGACGACACCAGCGTCTACGCGGTCGAGGACGACGCCCAGGTCGTCGACGTCCTCCGTCGCGGCCAGGGTGTGTTCGCGATCGCGCTCGGACCGATCGTCGACGAGCTACGCGGCGAGGTCACCGCGTTCCCCTCGGAGCCCCTCACCGCGGCGGTGGCGGACGCGGTCGACGAGGCCACCGAGACCGGCAGCTGACCCGGAACCAGGAGCGACGTGGGCGAGCCCGCCGCCGTACCTCACCAGATCCCGCCGGTCCGCCCGGCGGACGCCCCTGCCGCGCCGGACGGCTCCGATCGCTCCATCGGTGAGCTCCGCCGCCCCGCCCCGGCCGCCGTCCGTGGTCCTGCGGCAGGCGTGCCCGACGTCGCGGACCTCGGGTTGACCGATCTGCTCGCGGCGGGACCGATCGGACGCGTCCCGGGCAGGATGCTGCCCAGCGAGCGCATCAGGTTCCAGCACCGTTCCGAGCTGCGGTTCGCGCGCCTGCTCGACTTCTACGGCATCGCGTGGGAGTACGAACCCGACGAGTTCCCCATCGAGTGGGACCACGACCAGTGGCCGACGCGGTGGTTCCGCCCGGACTTCTACCTCCCGGCGTTCGACACCTACATCGAGATCACGACGTCGGCGCAGCGCCTGGTGACGAAGAAGAACCGCAAGCTGCGGCTACTCCGGGAGCACCACCCCGGGGTGCGCTGCAAGCTGTTCTACCAACGCGACTACCTCGAGCTGGTGCGGCGGTTCGGCCTCGACGACGACCTCGACGGCGAGGACGAGTGAGTCCCCTCACCTCCCGAGACGGTCCTTCATCCAGTCGATGATCCCACCGGCGAGCAGCACCGCGACCTGCCGCTCGGACAACCGGTGCCGGGCGCTGAACGATCGCCCTCTGGTCGTGTTCTCGATCCTGACCTCGACACCGTTGGCGATCGCGTCCCGCACACCCTCGATGCGGAGCACGTCCCCGTCCGCGAGCTCCTCGTACTCGGTCTCGTCATCGAACTCCAGGGGCAGCACCCCGAAGTTGACGAGGTTCTGCCAGTGGATGCGGGCGTAGTCCTTCGTGATGACCAAGCGCAGGCCGAGGTAGCGCGGCGCCAACGCCGCGTGCTCCCGTGACGAGCCCTGCCCGTAGTTCTTGCCGCCGACCACCGCGTGGTCGCCGATCGCCTTCGCACGGTCGTGGTAGGTCGGGGCGATGATGTCGAACGAGAACCGGCTGATCTCGGGGATGTTGCTGCGGAACGGCAGGACCCGAGTGCCCGCCGGCAGGATCTCGTCGGTGGACACGTCGTCACCGACCTTCAGCAGGATGGGCAGCTCAAGATCATCGGGCAGCGGCTCCATCGGCGGGATGGACGAGATGTTGGGGCCCTTGCGCAGCTCGACCTCGCGCGCTTCCTCGGGCGGTGGCGGTGCGAGCAACATCTCGGTGTTGATGATGATGTCGTCGGGCTCGACCACCCTCGGGTAGGCGACGCCGAAGCGGTCCTCGAGTTCCCGCGGATCGGTGACGACGCCGGTGAGCGCGGACGCGGTCGCCGTCTCGGGGCTGCAGAGGTGGACCTTGTCCTCACGCGTGCCCGAGCGTCCCGGGAAGTTACGCGGGACCGTACGCAGGCTGATCTCGTCCGTGGCCGGGGCCTGGCCCATCCCGATGCAACCGTTGCAGCCGGCCTGGTGGATGCGCGCCCCGGCCTGGAGCAGCGACAACAGGTGACCGTCGCGCGTGAGGTTCTGCAGGATCTGGCGCGATGTGGGGTTGACGTCGAAGCTGACACGTCCGACCGTGGGGCGCCCGACGGCGCGACAGATCTCGGCGGCGACGGCGAAGTCGCGGTAGCCGGGGTTGGCCGACGAGCCGATGTAGGCCTGAGCGATTGGCTGTCCCGCGACCTCACGGACCGGCACGACGTTGCCCGGGGACGTCGGCAGCGCGATCAGCGGTTCGAGCTCCGACAGGTCGATCTCGGTCTCCTCGTCGTACTCCGCGTCGGGGTCGGCGACCAGCTCGGTCCAGTCCTCGGCGCGACCCTGCCGGGTCAGGAACCGCTGCACCTCCGCGTCGGAGGGGAACACCGTCGTCGTCGCGCCGAGCTCCGCGCCCATGTTCGCGATGACGTGGCGGTCCATGCACGACAGGGTCTCGAGGCCGGGGCCGTGGTACTCGATGACCTTCCCCACGCCACCGTCCACGCCGTGACGCCGCAGCATCTCGAGGATGACGTCCTTGGCGGAGACCCAGTCCGGGAGCTCGCCGATCAGGCGCACCCCCCAGATCCGCGGCATCTTGATCCGAAGAGGCTCGCCCGCCATCGCCAGCGCGACGTCGAGCCCACCTGAGCCGACCGCGAACATCCCGATCGCCCCCGCTGCCGGGGTGTGACTGTCCGAGCCGGCCATCGTCCTACCCGGCTTGCCGAACCGCTCCTGGTGCACGGGGTGGCTGACGCCGTTGCCCGGGCGGCTGTACCACAGCCCGAAGCGCTCGCAGGCGGACTTCAGGAAGAGGTGGTCGTCGGGGTTCTTGTGGTCCTCCTGGATCAGGTTGTGATCGACGTACTGGGCGGATAGCTCGGTCTCGACCCGCTCCAGCCCCATCGCCTCGAGCTCGAGCATCACGAGCGTGCCGGTGGCGTCCTGCGTCAGCGTCTGATCGATCCGCAGGCCGACGGGCGAGCCCGGCTCCGGGGTCCCCTCGACGAGGTGCTCCTCGATGATCTTGCGCGCGACGCTGTGGCCCACGGTCTTCCTCCGACGACGGGGTGCGCTCCGACCCTACTAGTTCTGGGCGACGGTGCATCCGCACCGTCGATGGGGCGTTCACGGTCCCTCCGCGGCCGAGAGCGCGGTCTGTGCCGGGCGACGCCGCATCCGCGTCGTCGATGGGGGCGTTCCCGGTTCCTCCGCGGCCGAGAGCGCGGTCTCGGCCGCTCGGGACGTAGGGGGATCCCCCGTGGTCTGCTGGCCTACAGCCGGGTGCGGATCCAGTCGAGGTCGGTGCGATGGGCGTCGGCGCCGCCGGGGGTCTCGAGCACGACGGCGGGGGCGTCGGCCTCCTTGACGACCGCGACGAGCGCGTCGGGATCGACTTGGCCGGCCCCGAGGCGCTGGTGGCGATCGCGCCCCGACCCCGCCGTGTCCCGAGAGTCGTTGAGGTGCACGAGGTCGATCCGACCGACGATGTCGCGCAACCTGCCGGTGGCGGTGATCAGGTCCTCGCCCGCCGCGTGGAGGTGGCAGGTGTCGAGGCAGAACCCGAACGGTGTGGCGGTGCCGTCGAGAGCATCCCAAAGGCGCGCGATGGCATCCACGTAGCGGGCCATCGCGTTGTCACCACCGGCGGTGTTCTCGATCAGCACGGGGACATCGGTGTCGAGCCGGTCGAGGGTCGTGCGCCAGTTCCGGAACCCCTCCTCGGGGTCGCCGTCCTCGCCGACGAAGCCGCCGTGGACGATCACGCCGGCGGCACCGATGGCGGCTGCGGCATCGCACGTCTGCGCGAGGGTCTTGCGGCCCGGGTGGCGGATACGGGGGTTGGGTGACGCGACGTTCATGACGTACGGCGCGTGCACGAAGACGGTCACGTCGGAGGCCATCAGCTCGGCGGCGTCATCGCGCGGGGCCGGGGCGCGGTAGGACTGCGGATCGCCGAGGAAGATCTGCACGACGTCGATCTCCCGGCGCTCGGCCTCGGCCAGGGGGTTGCCGCGTGGGACGTGTGCTCCGAACCGCATGAGGCGAGGCTACCCGCGTCACCCGTGTGGGTTCGGGTGGGGCGACGAGGCAGCGCGGCCGACACCGCGCTGTCGGTCGCGGGCAATGCGTCGCGCTCTATCAACGACGCGGATGCGGCGTCGCCGAAGTCAGTTCGCACCGCCCTGAGGCGGGTGGTTGCATGCCGCCTGCCGCCAGCCTCGATCCCCAGGAGCCGTTCGGTGCCGACCGATACGTCGTTCTCCACGCGCCACATCGGGACCTCGGACGCCGAGCGCACCGACATGCTCGCGTCCATCGGTGTCCCCGACGTGGACAGCCTGATCGATGCAGCTGTCCCAGCGGCCATCCGCGACGACGACCCCTTGGACCTGCCCACGGCGAGCAGCGAGTCGGACGTGCTCGCGCGAGCGCGGGAGATCTCGGGGCGCAACCGGCTGCTGCGCTCGTTCATCGGGCTGGGTTTCCACGGCACGGTCACGCCGCCGGTGATCCGCCGCAACATCCTCGAGGAACCGGGCTGGTACACCGCGTACACGCCCTACCAGCCCGAGATCAGCCAGGGCCGGCTCGAGGCGCTGCTCATCTTCCAGACCGTCGTGTCCGACCTGACCGGTTTCCCTCTGGCGAACGCATCCCTGCTGGACGAGGCAACCGCAGCGGCCGAAGCGGTGACGTTGCTGCACCGCGTGAACGAGCGGGCTGGCGATGTGGTCGTCGTCGACCCGGCGTGTCATCCCCAGACGATCGAGGTCGTCCGGACGCGCCTGCTTCCTCTCGGACTCGACGTGGTCGCTGCCGACCCCCGCAGCGAGGATCTGCCCGTGGGTACGTTCGGCGTGCTCCTGCAGAACCCGACCACCACGGGCGAGTTGCACGACGACCGCGACCTCATCGCCCGGATCCGCGACGCCGGGGCGCTCGTGGCGGTCGCGACGGACCTGCTCGCGCTGACGTCGGTCACCCCTCCCGGCGAGCTGGGTGCCGACGTCGCGATCGGGACCAGCCAGCGCTTCGGCGTTCCGCTCGGCTTCGGTGGTCCGCACGCGGGCTTCATCGCCACCCGCGAGGAGCACAAGCGTGCGCTGCCCGGCCGCCTCGTCGGCGTCTCCATCGACACCGAGGGCCGGCCTGGCTACCGCCTCGCGCTCCAGACCCGCGAACAGCACATCCGCCGTGAGCGCGCGACGAGCAACATCTGCACCTCCCAGGTCCTGCTCGCCGTCATCGCGGCGATGTACGCCGTCTACCACGGGCCCGACGGTCTGCGTCGCATCGCTGAGCGGGTCAACGGCCTCGCCCGGGCGCTCGCCACAGGCATGCCGGAGACCGGCGGAAGCATCCGCCACGAGCGTTTCTTCGACACCCTCGCCATCGAGGTACCCGGGCGGGCCGACCGCGTCATCGCCGACGCGGCCGACGCCGGGTACAACCTCCGGCGCCTCGATGGCGACACCGTCGTCGTCGCTCTCGACGAGACGACGACGACGGAGGACGTGGCCAGCCTG
This sequence comes from Actinomycetota bacterium, assembly GCA_019347575.1. Taxonomy (NCBI): domain Bacteria; kingdom Bacillati; phylum Actinomycetota; species Actinomycetota bacterium. The sequence goes on from JAHWKY010000009.1 coordinate 44,910, forward strand.
CTCCACGTGTTCGGGGCCGACGACGTCGACGTCCCCGCACTCGCCTCCGGCGCCATCGCGTCCATCCCACCGGCGTTGCAGCGTTCGACCGACTTCCTCACCCACCCGGTGTTCCACGATCACCGGTCCGAGACCGAGATGCTGCGCTACCTGCGTCGACTCCGCGACCGGGACGTGGCACTCGATCGAGCGATGATCCCGCTGGGGTCGTGCACCATGAAGCTCAACGCGACCGCGGAGATGGAGCCGATCTCCTACGCGGGCTTCGCGGATCTCCACCCGTTCGTCCCCGCCGAGCAGGCCGACGGCTACCGCGTGGTGATCGAGGAACTCGAGGCGTGGCTGGTCGAGATCACCGGCTACGACGCGATCTCGCTGCAGCCCAACGCTGGGTCGCAGGGAGAGCTCGCCGGCCTCCTCGCCATCGCGGGCTACCACCACGCACGCGGCGACGCGGCGCGCGACGTCTGCCTCATCCCCTCCTCAGCCCACGGCACCAACGCCGCCAGCGCGGTGATGGCGGGGATGCGCGTCGTCGTCGTGGCCTGTGACGACGACGGCAACGTCGATGTCGACGACCTCAAGCGCAAGGTAACCGAGCACGCCGACCAGCTGTCCACCCTGATGGTGACCTACCCGTCCACCCACGGGGTGTTCGAGTCCCGCATCCGCGAGATCTGCGCGCTCGTACACGACCACGGCGGTCAGGTCTACCTCGACGGCGCCAACCTCAACGCGCTCGTCGGCATCGCACGCCCCGGCCGCTTCGGGGCCGACGTCAGCCACCTCAACCTGCACAAGACGTTCTGCATCCCGCACGGTGGCGGAGGGCCGGGGGTCGGGCCGGTCGCGTGCGGGGCGCACCTGGCCCCCTACCTGCCCAACCACCCGTTGCGCCCCGAGGCCGGACCGGAGACCGGCCCGGGTCCCGTGGCGTCCGCACCCTGGGGTTCCGCGGGCATCCTGCCGATCTCGTGGGCCTACGTGCAGCTCATGGGCCCGCAGGGGCTGCGACGAGCCACCGAGGCGGCGATCCTGCACGCCAACTACATCGCCCACCGCCTCGAGGGCTCCTACCCCGTCCTCTACCGCGGTGAGAACGGGTTCGTCGCCCACGAGTGCATCCTCGACGTGCGCGGGATCAGGGCCCGGACGGGGATCGGGGCCGAGGACGTCGCCAAGCGCCTCATCGACTACGGCTTCCACGCCCCGACCATGTCGTTCCCGGTCGAGGGCACGCTCATGGTCGAGCCGACCGAGTCGGAGTCGCTCGCCGAGCTCGACCGCTTCTGCGACGCGATGATCGCCATCCGTGCCGAGATCGACCGGGTCGAGGCGGGGGAGTGGCCCCGCGACGACAACCCGCTCGTGCGCGCCCCGCACACCGCGGAGGACCTCCTCACGGACACGTGGAACCGCCCGTACCGCCGCGAGGTGGCCGCGTACCCGGTCGCTAGCCTGCGGCGCGACAAGTACTGGCCGCCGGTGTCACGCATCGATCAGGCGTACGGTGACCGCAACCTCGTCTGCGCCTGCCCGCCGCCCGAGGCGTTCGACACCAGCGGGCACGCCTGAGCTTCGGGCGGGGCCGGACAGGTCCGATTACACCTGGCACGACCACGTGCCGACGAACATGACAGCAGACGTCAGGTGTGCATCTCGGACGTCATGCTGACCGAGCCGGCGTCCGTGTGATGCCCAGGACACAGGAACGCTGCGTGGAACCGACCATCCTGCGCCTCCCGGGGCTGCGCGCGACCGCCCGTCACGCGGGCAGGAGCCTCATCGAGGGCACCATCGCCCCCTTGCTCGTCTTCTACGGCGGCCTGAAGCTCCTGGGGCTCACCGGGGCCATCGTGCTAGGCCTGGTGTGGGCGGTCGGCACCATCGTGGTGCGGCGTGTCCAGCGTCAGCCGATCCCGGGGATCCTCATCCTGACGACGGTCGCGTTCGCGGCGCGGGGCGCGGTCGCGCTCGCGTCCGACAGCGTGTTCGTCTACTTCCTGCAGCCGACGTTGGGCACGTTGCTCGTCGCCGCAGCCTTCCTGGTGTCGGTGCCACTCGGCCGTCCCCTCGCGCGCAGGCTCGCCCACGACTTCGTGCCCCTGCCCGAGCACCTGCACGCGGCCGACTGGCTCGACCGGTTCTTCCTCCGCATCTCGCTGCTGTGGGCGTTCGTCTTCCTGGCCAACGGGCTGATCAGCCTGTGGCTGCTGCTCAGCCAGTCCGTGGGGACGTTCCTGGTGGCCCGTACGGCCGTCTCCACCGGTCTGACCGTCGCCGCGATCGCAGGGTCTACCCTGGCGTTCGTACTCGTCGCCCGCAAGCACAACGTTCGGTTGGCCGTCCGGTGATCCTCGCGCCCACAGCCCTCGACCTCACGATCGAGGCAGCTGATGGTGTCCAGCTCGCCGCCCACGCCCTGGGTCCCGTTGGTGAGCAGCCCGTCACGGTCGTGCTCGTGCACGGGTTCGCCGCGCACCGCAACGAGGAGAGCGTCGCCGCGGTCGCGGTTGACCTCGTCGATGCGGGCTACGGCGTGCTCGTCTTCGACACCCGTGGCCACGGCGAGTCGACGGGGGAGTGCACCCTGGGTGACCTCGAGCAACACGACGTCGACGCGGCCGTCCGGTGGGCGCGAGCGCGTTCCGACGAGGTCGTGGTGATCGGGGCGTCGATGGGTGCCATCGCGACGCTGCGGTACGCCGCCGAGATCGGGGGGGCCGATGGCTACGTGACCGTGTCGTCACCGGCGCGGTGGCGGCTGCCCCTGACCGCACACGCGCTGCTCGCCTCGCTCGTCATCCACACGTCGCCAGGCCGTCGTCTCGCCGCGCGCATGATGAACGTCCAGATCCGCAAGGGCTGGTCGGACCCGTGTCCGCCGGTGGATCTCGCGACACGGATGATCGCACCTCTGGCGGTCGTCCACGGACGCGTCGATCGCTTCCTGCCTCACCGCGACGCACTCGAGCTGTACCGCCACGCGGGAGGCCCACGCAAGCTGATCCTGGTCGACGACATGGGCCACGCGTTCGACCCGGTCGGGTCGCCGGCGATCCGTGAGGCGGTCGCGTGGGTCACCGAGACGGCGAGAGGGCGCTGACCTAGAAGGGTCAGTCCCAGTACCACGCCAGCCCGAGGATCCCGGGCCCGGTGTGGAACACCATCCCGGTGGAGAACTCACCGATGAACGCGACCCGCGGGGTGTCGGTGGACGTGACCGCGTCCATGAGGTCCTCGGCCTCGTCGGCGGCCAGCGAGTGCAGCACCGCGACGTGCAGGTCGGCGCCTTCGACGCGGGACGACCGCAGGGTGTGCAGCATCCGCTGCACCGACGCTTCGCGGCTGAACGAGGGCCGGGAAGGGCGCGCCTTGCCGTGACGGAACTCGAAGACGGGGTTTACACCGAGTCGTTCGCCGGCCTTGCCCGCTAGCACGGGCACCCGCCCCGACCGGACCAGGAACTCCAGCCCCCCCACGGTCGCGACCAGGCGCACGTCCTCGATCACCCGCTCTGCCGCAGCGACCACCTCGTCGGCGTCCGCAGACGCTGCGGCTGCCTCGGCGGCGCGCAGCACGACCAGCCCCTGAGCGCCGGCAGCGGTCCGGGTGTCGACGACGCGGACGCGGGGGTCGTCGAGCCGTTCGGCGGCGACGACGGCGGCCTTGTGCGTCGCGCTCATGGCTGACGCGATGGTCAGCACCACGACCGCATCGGCGTCCTGCAGTGCGCCCGTGATCGCGGTCTCGAACGCTCCGGGACTCGGCGCCGATGTGGACGCGGAGACACCGGCGAGGATGCGCTCGAGCAGGACCTGCTGGCTGATCTCGCCGTCGAGGTAGGTGTCGTCGTCGAGGATCAGCTGCAGCGGGACGGTCGTGATGTGGTGCTCACGTACCAGGGTCGGAGGGATCGAGGACGCGGTGTCGGTGATGATCGCCGTCGTCACTCGTGGGCTCCTCCCGGCCTGAGGGTAGGTGCAGGAGGGTAGCCCCGGCGATCACCGTCAAGCCGGAACAGAACAGCACGGTCGCGGCGGGGTGCAGCGTCCCCACCCCCAGGACCGTCACGGGCCCGAGCGCGTCGGCGGCGATCCCCGCGCCCACCGCCGCCAGGCTCATCGCGATCCGCAGCACGACGTGGAAGACGGCGAAGCCGAGCGTGCGGTCGTCACCTTCGAGGTTGGTCTGCAGGTAGGTGACCGCGCCGACCAGGGCGTAGGTCGCGGCCGCTCCGAAGGACACCGCGCCGATGTAGGCCAGCCACAGCAGCGAGGTGAGGCTCATCGCGGCGAGCGTTCCGCCGAGCACGACCACGCCGGAGCGGATGCGCAGGATGGTGGGCTGACCCGTCAGGTGGACCGCCACGAGGCCGACCGTCGCGCCGAGGCCGAACAGGGACACGAGGAACCCGAAGGCGACACTCGATGCGCGCATGACCTCGTGGACGAACGGGATGCCGAGCGTGAAGAGCGCTCCGACGCCGACGAAGACGGTGGTCGCAGCGGGCATGATCCGTCGCACGACGTCGAGCCGGAACGCGTCGCGGAAGCGCACCTCCTCAGCCTCGATGTCGAGGTCGCGGGCCTGCAGCGACGGCAGCTGGGCGAGGAACGCGTACGACACGAGGAACGTGCCCGCGTCGATCCAGATCGGCAGGTCGAGCCCGCCGAGGTAGGAGAACAGCGCGAACGCGGCGCCACCGATCGGGATGTTGCCGTAGCTCGATGCGAGCACGAACGAGTTGGCGTCCGCGAGGTGCTCCTCGTCCAGCAGGTCGGGGATGGCGGCGTCGCGCGCCGGGAGGAAGATGAGGCTCGCGAGCTCCGTGGTGAAGGCCCAGATGTAGACCCACCAGACCGCGCCGACGAACGGCACGGCAGCCATCATCCCCGCGCGCGCGAGGTCCATCGCGAGCATCGTGCTGCGGCGGTCCCACCTCGACACGAGGCGGGCCGCGAGCGGCCCGGCGATGCCCGAGGGCAGGAGCCGAAGGACGAGGATCCCGCCGACGGCCGTGTCCGATCCCGAGAGCTCCTTCACCAGCGCCATCAACGCGAAGGTGCCCATCCAGTCGCCGAACGACGAGACCGTTTGGCCGATGAGGAGGAGGCGGAACGGTCGGGACCGCAGGGGTGCTGGGAGCGTCATCACGGCTCGAGCTGGTCACGGTCGTAGAGCAGCCGGTTGGTGAGCACCCGGGCGCGGCCCGCGCCGGTGACCGGTGCGTTGCCGAGCATCCGCTTGATGAGCATCGGCGTCACGACCGCGATGCCGGCCAGCGCACCGGTCGCCCCGTGCGTCAGGGCGACGACCGGGATCAAGGCGAGCAGCGCCACGAACGACCCCAGACCGGTGTGGTCCGCGAGCTTGCCGAGGCCCAGTCCCGCCAGCAGCACGAACACGCCGGGCCACGCGATGACCGCGAGCGCTCCCATGGCGGGGGACAGGCCGCGTCCGCCGGCGAAGCGGAGGAAGGGTGACCAGTTGTGGCCGGCCACGGCGGCACCGGCCGAGACCGCGGCGAGCACCGGGCGGTCCGTGCCGGGGGCGCCGGCCATCAAGGGGCCGACGGCCCCCTTGGCGATGTCGAGCAGCCCGGCCGTCGCGAGCGGACCGAAGCCCGCGATCCGGTACAGCCCGGTCGCCGACACCGTGCCGACGTCGATCTGTCGCAGGTCGGCACGGCGCAGGACGCGAGCGAACAGGTTCGAGATGGGGATGCTGCCGACGAGGTACGCCACCGCCAGCGTCACACCCTGCGTCATATCCCGAGGCTACTTGCGGGGCGCTCGCCGACGTCGGACCGCTCGCGTCGCAGGTCGGAGGGGGCTTGTCACGATGTTACGTATCGCGTAGAGTCGTAACATGCCGAGCCCGAGCGAACGTGCGCCCACCCGTGAGCGGATCCTCGCCGCCACCGTGACCGCGCTGGCCCGGTTCGGCCTCGGGAAGCTGTCGCTCGAGGACGTCGCGCGCGAGGCTGGCGTGTCGCGCCAGACCGTCTACCGCTACTTCGGCAACAAGGACGCGCTCCTGCGTGCGGCCGTAGCACACGAGGAATCGCGCTTCCTCGACGACGTGCTCGCGGCGGTGGACGGGATCACCGACCTGCGCCCCGCGCTCGAGCGGGCGATCGCGACGACGCTGCAGCTGGCCCGGGAGCACCCCGTCCTCGATCGGCTCCTGGCCACCGAGCCGGAGGCGATCCTGCCCTACCTCGTAGCGGGGGAGGGGCCGATCGTGTCGGCCGCCCTACCCGCGCTCGAGCGCGTCCTGCGCGATCGCTTGACCCATCTCAGCGACCCCGAGGTCCACCGCTTCGCTGATGCGTACGCCCGCCTGCTGACGTCGTACGTGATCGAACCGCCCGACGCCCCGATCGACGAGGTCGCCGCCGGCCTCGCCGACCTCTTCGTCCACGGCATCAAAGGAGGCTGACCCGTGAGCACGCACCGCTACGCCTTGCCCATCGAGACCACCCAGTGGGTCATCCCCGAGGTGGGAGGCGATGCCGTCTTCAACTGGGAGTACGACGAGGGTCGCCAGCGGCTGCTGAACCTGTACGAGAAGGGCAAGGACAAGCAGTGGAACGCCAACACGCGGATCGACTGGGACCGTGACTTCGACCCCGGCAACACCGACATGATGCCGGACGAGTACGTGCCGATCTTCGGTTCGCCCCAGTGGGACAAGCTCAGCCGCGAGGAGAAGAACGAGGTGCGCCACCACACCTCGGCGTGGATGAACAGCCAGTTCCTCCACGGCGAGCAGGGTGCGCTGATCTGCGCGGCGAAGATCGTGCAGACCGTGCCTGACCTCGATTCGAAGTTCTACGCCGCGACCCAGGTGATGGACGAGGGTCGCCACGTCGAGACCTACGCCCGCTACCTCAACGAGAAGCTGCAGCTGGCCTACCCGATCAACCCGCACCTGCAGACCCTGCTCGACCAGACCATCACCGACGGACGGTGGGATTTCACCTACCTCGGGATGCAGGTGATGATCGAGGGCGTCGCTCTCGCCGCGTTCTCGCTGATCCGTGACTACACGCGCGAGCCCCTCGCCGCCTCGATCAACGCCTACGTGATGCAGGACGAGGCGCGCCACGTGGCCTTCGGCCGGCTCGCGCTCAAGGACGCGTACGCGGATCTCACCGAGGCCGAGCGCAAGGAGCGTGAGGAGTTCGTCGTCGAGGCCAGCTACCTGCTGCGCGACCGCTTCCTCGCCGAGCAGGTGTGGGAGCGCCTCGGCTTCGACGTCGACGAGTGCGTCGCCTACGTCGACAAGGCACAGCTCATGGGTGCGTTCCGGATGGCGCTGTTCAGCCGTGTCGTGCCGACCGTGCGCGACATCGGCCTGCTGAGCGGCAAGGTCAAGGACGCTTTCGTGTCCATGGGCGTCATGGACTTCTCCGAGCTCGACGTCGACGAGATGTCGGAGCGTGACGAGCGCATCGCCGAGGAGATGGAGCGCCGCATCGCGATCATGCGCGAGGAGGGTGTCGAGCTGCTCGACGACGCCGAGACCCGGGCCGCGCAGCTCGCCGCCACCATCCACGAGGGCGAGAAGGTCGAGGCCGGAGCCCCGTGACCAGAGCGGCTCAGTCCGCCGCGGATACGTCCACCTGGTAGGCCTCGTACAGCAGGTCGGCGCCGCGGTGGCGGTGACGCGACAGAGCCGTCACCAGCGCCAGCACGCCCTCACGCAGCTCATCCGCCGAGCACGCACCCGCCCGACACGTCTCGAGCAGGCTCTGGGCGCGCGCCAGGAGCTCCGCATGCTCCTGCCGCAGCGTCTCGACCCGCGCGAGCACGTGCGGGGCATCGGCCGCGATCTTGACGAACAGGCCGTCGTTCGCCTCGACCACCGCGACGTGCTCGTTCAGGACGGTGACGGTGACCTCGAGCGCGTGGAGCACCCCCCCGCCCCAGTCGCTCTCGGCCGGGGCCGCGTTGGCCGCTTCCAGAGCCACCATGGCGGCGTGGAGCGACTCGCGTCGCTTGCGCACGTCCTCGAGGCTGGTGCGATCGCGTGTGTCCGCGGCCTCCGCCATGGTTCGGCTCCCGTTGCGTCGGACCCGAACGCTAGGGCACGGAGGCCGGTCGTGCGGGACGGTCCGTAGACTCCGGCGGCCGACAGGAGGGTGAGGTGCCGAGCTCCGCCGCAGCGCTCGACCGCCTCGACGCCGTGCTCGAGGGCGCGAGGTTGTGGGGCGTCGAGCTCGATCCCGCCTACCGCGTGGCCGCCGTGACCGTCGAGGTGGCACCGGAGCGGCACCCGACGGCGGGGGAGGGGCGGGGCGACGACCGTCTGCAGCTGCTGCTGCACCCGGTGGCGGACGTGCACGCGAGCCTGCGCCGGTCGACCCCGGAGGGCCAGGTGGTGGAGACGTTCGGCGTGGAGCAGCTGGCGGCCATCGTCGACCGGTTCGACGGGCCGGTCCTGAGCGGTCCGCTGTTCGACCTCCCCGAGCCGGGCCCGGGGGCCTGGGGGCCGCAGTTCAGCCTCGAGGGCCGCAGCAAGGCGCTCGATGGGCGCGCCCACGCCGTCACGTTCCACGTCGATGACGGGCGCGGGAGAGTCTTCGATCTGCGGCTGACGTTCGATGACGTCGTCGTCCGCGACGCAGCCGGTGACGAGATCGAGTTCACCTCACCGTGACCGCGCGACGCGGTCAGTCGGGGTACCGGTCCTGTCGGTGATGACCGCGCAGAGCGGTACACGGACCCTGGACTACGTGACGGTCACGTCATCGCTGAGGCTCACGCTCCGCTCGAGCGTCTTGTGGACTGGGCAGCGCACCGCGATCTCCATCAGGCGCGTGCGTTGCTCGTCGGTGAAGTCGCCGTCGATGCGGATGTCGCTGGTGATGCGGTCGAGATAGCCGCGCTGGTCGTCGTCGCAGTCCTCGCAATCGCGCGCGTGGACGCGCTCGTGACGTAACTCCGCCGTGACGCCCTGAAGCGGCCACTCCTTGCGCTCGCAGTACAGGCGGATGGTCATCGCGGTGCAGGCGGCGAGCGCGGCGAGCAGCAGCTCGTAGGGATCGGGGCCGGCATCGTCGCCGCCCGCACGCGTGGGCTCGTCGGCGAGCAACGTGTGCGTGCCGGTGTCGATGGCGACCTGGAGCTTGTCCTGCAACTCGGCGGTGACGGTGGCCACGTCCACTCCGATCGGCGCGTTGGCTCGGTCATCCACCTTACGTGCGAGCGCGCGGGCCTCCGAGCTCGCGCACGAGCGCATGGACGCGGCCGGCGATGCGCGTGCGTGCCGCCTTCTCGGCGTAGCTGCCACGCGCGTACAGCTGCTCGTAGCGCGTGAGCAGGTCGGGGCGGTGTTCGCGGAGCCAGCCGAGGTAGTGCTCGCGGACGCCGGGACGCAGGTGCAGCACGATGGGCGTGATCGAGGTCGCGCCGGCCTCGACGGCCGCGCGCACGACCGGTTCGAGGTGCGCCCGGTTGTCGGTCAGGCCCGGCAGGATCGGGGCGACCATGACCCCGACCGGGAGACCCGCCTCCCGCAGGCTCGCGACCGCCTCGAGGCGCCCGCGCGGGTGGGGTGCCCCGGGCTCCAGCGAGCGCCACAGCTCCTCGTCGAGCGTGCCGATCGAGAACGCCGTCGAGACGGGCGCGGACGACGCGGCCTCGACGAGCAGGTCGAGGTCGCGGGTGATCAGCGGTGACCGCGTCAGGATGGAGAAGGGGTTGCGGGCCCTCGTCAGCTCCCCGATCACGCCCCGGGTCAGCTCGTAGCGGCCCTCGGCCCGCTGGTAGGGATCGGTGTTGGTCCCCATCGCGATGGTCGCGCCCGACCAGCGCGGCGACGCGAGCTCCGCCCGCAGCTTCTCGACCGCGTTGATCTTCACCACGATCACCCGGTGGAAGTCCTCGCCAGGATCCAGGTCGAGGTAGCGGTGCGTGGGCCGTGCGAAGCAGTTGTGGCTGACCACCCCGTTGGCGATGAAGTCTCCGGTTCCGGTTGTGACGTCGTACATGGGGATGTCGATGCCGAGGGGTGCGATCTCGACGACCCGCAGATCGGCGTCCGACTTCAGGGCGTAGCCGGGCGGAGGAACACGTTTCCGGGTGATAGCCGGATCCACGGTGAGGAAGAAACGCAGGTGCTCGCGCAGTCCGCCTCGGAGCCGCACCGTGCGACAGCCGTTCGCCCGCGCGGGTTCCAGCACGGTGTCGAAGCCGAGGGAGTTCGCTGCGGTCACGATGCGCTCCAGGATCGTGGAGTCGGTGTTGGCGATCCGCAAGACGCCCGCGCTGTAGCTGCCCTCGGCATCGAACATGCCGGCGAGGAAGCCCTTCGACCATCCCAGTCCGGCTCGCCTGGGCCAGGCGACGAGCTCGCGGATGAACTCGACGACATCACGTGAGGACGCGCGTACCGCGAGCATCTGCCGTGTGGTATCGGTGGCCTCGTGGAAGACGTACGGCTCCAGGTGGAGGGCGTAGTCGCGCAGGTACTCAACCGACCGGTCGAGCGCTTCCCGGTCTGCCAGCGCCAGTCGGAACCGATGCACATCCCCGTAGGCGTACGAGTAGGAACCTATTGACCCATCACCGCGGATCATCCCCACGAGGTACCCACGGCGGTACTCCGCGTCGTCCTTGGGTGCCTCGGCGAACCCGCCGGTTCCGAGCAACGAGTTCTGAAGGGTGAGGTGGGGCCGCCGACGGCGCCCCTGGTCGCTGCCGGTCACGTGCTTCCAGCCCCGGTTCGTGAGGAACCGGTGTTCTCCACTTGCGATCAACCCGGTCCCATCGGCCAGGCGGATCTTGAACGCGGGCTTGACCGTCGACCAGTGATCGCGGACCTCGGTCTGCACGTAGCGGCGGTACGAACCATCGCGCCTCGTTCCGTACACGACGTCACCCGGACGGATGTCGGCGAGCGGCCTCGTGCGGCCGTCGGCCATGAGGATCGGTGTCGCGCCATCCAGGCAGAAAGAGCACCCGTGAGAGCAGCCTCGGTAGACGTTGATCGTGTGCTCGAACGGCAGGTGCGCGGCCGACGGGATCTGGTTGATGATGGTCTTGGCGCGGACGTGGAGGAACTCGATCCCGGCGAACTCGGGGTAGGTGATGCGTTCGTGCTCGTCGTCGAACAGGCGCGGCTGGCGGTCCGCGAGGGACCAGCGCAGGCGGTCGCGGGCGGTCTCGGTCGTCATGTCTCCCACCGTACCGAACACCTGTTCGACGAGGCAAGCATCCGGCGTGGGGCCCACGCGTGCGCCACGGTCGATGTACGTGATCCGGTGCCACCTGGCACCGGATCACGTACACGGACGCAGGCGGGTGGCGGCCGGATACTGACTGAGCCACACAGGGAGGATCGCGGGGGACCGGGGTCCGACGGCGCAGCTCGTGACCTGCCTGCAGCCTCTGAACGCCTTGGTTGACATAACGTACCTTCTCGGGGAAGTCCGAGGAGGGGCGCCGATCGGCGGTCACGGCAGGGACCGGCGGCGGCGACGTCGAAAACCGCTCTCGGACCGCTCCGGAGGGGAACCTGGCGACCTGGACGCGGATCGGCGTCGATGCGGCGGTCGCGGACACCTGGGTCAGCCGCGTCGTCATCGACCCGGTCGATCGTGACCACGCCTACGTGACCTACACAGGCTTCCGTCAGGGTGACGACCGGGCGCTGGTGTTCGAGACCACCGATGGCGGGGCGACGTTCACCGACATCAGTGGTGACCTCCCCTCCGCACCCGTCAACGACCTGCTGTTGATCGAGGACGAGGTGATCGTCGGCACCGACGTCGGCGTGTTCCTGCTCGCCGACGCCGGCTCGTGGCTCGCGGTCGGGCACGGCATGCCCAAGGCCCCGGTACTCGACCTCGCCTACAACGTCCCGACGCGGACCCTGGTCGCGGGCACCTTCGGGCGCAGCCTGTGGCAGCTGACCCTGCCGGAGTGAGCCGCGTGAACTGACCCGCCACTCGGCGTCCGCAGAACGCACGCCGACCGGCGTCACGGAACCTCGCCTCGCCCCGGGCGTTGGGCTGTACCGGCGACGAGATCGGGATCCGTCCCGCGCCCCGTGCGCGGCCCGCCTCGCCGGTCACCGATGACCCCTCCCCCACTCACACGACACGAGGGCACCGTGCCGTCCACCTCCCTGACCCTGCTCCGCCCATCCCGGATCGCCCTGGCGGCCATCCTCGTGCTGGCGTCGCTGGCCACGCTCCCGTCGCCGGCGACCGCCGCCGAGGACACCAGCGTCCTGCTCCACCCGGCCGCGTACCGCTTCGAGGCGGAACCGGGCACGACGTTCACGATCGGTGGCCACGGCCGCTACAGCGACACCGTCGAGGTCCTGCCGGGGCCTGACGGCAGGCTCGTGGTCGTCAACGAGCTCGGCCTCGACGCCTACGTCGAGGGCCTCGCCGAGATGCCGGCGCACTGGCACGTCGAGGCGCTCAAGACGCAGGCGGTCGCCGCCCGCACCTACGCCTGGTACTCGATCGAGGCCGCCTCCTACCAGGAGCGCGGGCTCGACTTCGACATCTGCGCGACGGTCGCGTGCCAGGTCTTCCACGGTCGCGAGATCATCGAGGTCCCCGAACTCGGCGCCCGCTGGGCGGCGGCCGTCGCTGACACCGCCGGTGAGGTCCTCACCCACGAGGGCGAACCGATCCTCGCCCGGTTCTTCTCGACCTCAGGAGGCTCGACCCGACGCAACGTCGACGTGTTCCCCGACGACGGTGACCACGCCTACCTTCAGCAGGTCGACGATCCCTACGATGTGGCCTCGCCCCTGCACGCCTGGACGGTGCGGTTCACGCGTGAGCAGATGGACGCCATCCTCGCCAGCGGCGATGCGCTCTCGGCGGCCGTCCCTGCGGTCGCGTTCGAGCGCCTCCCCGCCGACTACGACCACCCTCTCAGCCGGACCGACCGCATCCGCATCACGCGTGCGGATGGCCACCGGGTCGAGATGGGCGTGTCCAAGTTCCGCGCTTTCGTGTCCGCGCAGGCCGCTGCCCTCTTCCCCGGCTCGTTCCCCCAGCCCCGGTCCGACGGCGGTCGCATGCCCGAGACGCTGCCGTCGAGTCGCATCGGGTTCGAGGTCACCCCGACCCACGTCGTCGTCCGCGGCGGTGGCTGGGGTCACGGGGTCGGGATGAGCCAGTACGGCGCCAAGGGCTGGGCCGAGGACGGCGGCAACTACGACGAGATACTCGGTCACTACTACTCCGGTGCCGAACTATCCACATCCGAAGAGACTCCCGCGCGGGTGCGCGTCGGCCTGACCTGGGAGGCGATGGACGCCTCGGTGACCGCCGATGGGCCGGTGCGCGTCCTCGGGCCTCACGGCGAGACCGTCGCCCCGGCCGGCTCCACCTGGCGCTTCACGGCGACCAGCGTCGATGCGCTCGGCGTCGAGGGGCCGCAGGTGGCGTGGGGGGACGTCACGGGACCGACCCGGCGGGCCATCGCGTTGGTCGAGCGGACCGCGGACGAGGACGTCTCGCGTGCGACCGACCCTCAGCTGCTGTACGACCTGCTCGCGGCGATCCTGTCGGGCATACCGTGGCTGGGCCGGGTGGGTTGACCAAGCCGGGTCGCCGTGACGGCGGCGGCCCTCGGGCTGGGCGGATCTCCAGGGAGGGCTCCGCTCAGCCCGTCGTCCCGTCGATGATGTCCCGGAGCAGCTCGGGCAGGACCGGCGCCGAGCGGTCCCTCGACCTCGATGTCATCCACGCGCTCGAGGACGAGACGCTCCATCTCGTCGTCGCTGCAACCCAGATCTTCCGCCTGGCGCCGGAAGTCCTCCATCCGCCCGTCGAGACCCTCGAAGTCGACCTCCGGTGCCTCGGAGCTGACCTGATCCACCAGATCCTGGACCGTCGCGATGACCTCGTCCGCGAGCTCGGGACACGATGCAGCGGTGGTGTCTTCGCCACCGCACCCCGAGGCGAGTACGCCGAGCATCGCTACCCCCGTGGCAGCGCGTCGCAGCCGCACGTGTGTCCCTCCTGTCGGTGCCAACCTAGTGCTCCGTCACGGAAGTGTTTCTCGCGTCCGTGATCCTCGCCGTGGGGGCGAGCGACTCCCATCCACGCGGGCTGTGGGTGGGCGGCCCGGAGCCCGGCCAGACCGACGGCGGACATCGTGCAGGTGTCGGCGCCGGTCACGCCGTGCAGGGGTGCCTGCTCGACGGTGCTCGATCCGCACCGGAGCGCGGATGATCCCGCCGCCTCTGGCGGCTGGTTCCATGAACTCGCGCCGTCCATCCAACCTCCGTCGCCAGCAAGTTCGCGCGAGTTCATGCAATTGCGGGCACCGGCGATGTCGCGGTGGCCGCGGTGTCCGCAGTGCGGACAGGTCAAGATCCGGCCGGACGGATTGGGGACGCGCCGGCCACAGTCGGGACAGCTCGACGACGTCCCCCGCTCGTCGACCGTGACCAGGCGGATCCCGGCGGCTGCGGCCTTATCGGCCAACGCCGCCATCAGGTGCGTGCGGCGCCACGCCCGCAACCGCCAGTTGCCCACCGCCCCGATGTCGCGGTCGGTGATGCCCTTGGGATCGCCCACCACCAACGTCCCCACCCGTTCCGACACGGCGAACTCGATCACCCGCTTGGCGGCTTGGTGGTGGGGCTGGCGGACCCGACGACGGTGACGCGTCTCGGCCTTGCGCTGCCGTGCCCGCAGCTGCTTGTAGCGCCGCGAGCCGCGCTGCCCCCGCTTGGGGGCCTTGCGGCCCAGATGCTTGCCGCGCTGGCGGCTGTCGTCCAGATGCAGCCGCTCCTTCGCCCGCAGCGCCCGCCCCGACACCACCAGCGCCGCATCATCGGTCGCGGCAGCGAACAGATGGATGATGCCCACATCCACCCCCGCGACCTCGTCCGGATCCACATCGTGGTCGGCCACCGCCACCTGCGCGGTCACATCCAGCCACAACCGGCCCCGCCCCGCGGACCGGCACTCGCGGTCGGATCAGGCCTCACGGCGCCACGTGTTCGCGAGGGCGTCGGCGTACTCGTTCCACCGGTAGCCCGCGTGTCCCGCCAGCCACGCCACCGTGAGCTCGGGACGCTCCTGGAGCACCGCGTAGGCCCGTTGCACCAGGTCGAGGTTGGCGATGGGACCGGTCTTGCGCTTCCACCCGCGGCGCGCCCATCCGGCAGCCCACTCGTTGATGGTCTTGACCACGAGCTGGCTGTCGCTGTAGAGCGTGGCGGAAGTCCCGACGGGAACCAGCTCGGTGCCCGCGATCAGAGCCTGCAGCTCCATCCGGTTGTTGGTCGTGTCCGGTTCGGCACCGTGGGCCGACGCCACGATCTCGCCGTCGACCACGTAGACCGCGCCCCAACCACCCGGCCCGGGGTTGGGTGAGCACGAACCGTCGGTGAACACGCCCGAATCGGGGCCCGCGTGGTAGCGCGCGAGCACCTCGTCAGGCGTCAGCAGATCCGATGTCCAGTTCACGGGTGCGTCTCCAGTTCCTCGCGATCGTCCGGCGGGTCGCCCGCCACACCCCCACCTCCGTCGCGTCGTTCCACTCGGAGGGACAACCACACGGAGGTGCCGAGGATCAGGGCGATGATGGTCAGCGGCTGCCACGCCGGGAAGTGCACGTCGGTGGCCTCCTCGAGGATGAGCTTGATGCCGACGAGCACGAGCACGCTGGCGACACCGGGCCCGAGGTAGCGGAAGCGGCGTACCGCCGATGCCAGCAGGAAGTACAACGCCCTGAGGCCGAGCAGCGCGAACGCGTTGGAGCTGAAGACGAGGAACGGGTCGCGCGTGACCCCGAAGATCGCCGGGATCGAGTCGACGGCGAAGACCACGTCGGTCGACTCCACAACCACGAGCACGGCGAACAGGGGCGTGGCCCAGAGCGCGCCCTCGCGACGGACGAACATCGCCTGGCCCTCGTAGTCGGGCGTGATGCGGAACAGATGTCGCAGCAGCTTGAGCACGGGGTTGCGTTCGGGGTGGACCTCGACCTCGTCGTGGGTGGCCAGACGCACACCGGTGAACACCAGGAACGCCCCGAACAGGTACGCGACCCACGAGAACCTCGCCAGCAGCACCGCGCCGACGGCGATGAAGACACCGCGGAAGACCAGCGCCCCGAGGATCCCCCAGAACAGCACGCGGTGCTGGTACGCGTCCGGCACCGAGAAGTAGGCGAAGATCAGCACGAACACGAACAGGTTGTCGACCGACAGGCTCTTCTCGATCAGGTACCCGGACAGGTACTCCCCCACGGCCCGGCCGGCATCGGTGTAGATCAGCGCCACGATGCCGCTGAACGCGAGACCGAGCCCGATCCAGATCACCGACCAGAGCGCCGCCTCTCGGGTCCTGACGACGTGTGCGTCGCGGTGCAGGACCAGCAGATCCACCAGCAGCAGCCCGACCACGACCGCGACGAACAGCACCCAGCCCCAGAGTGGGATCGGGGACGACACCACCCCTGCGCTCGCAGCTTCCGTGGCGAGCGGCAAGGGTGTGCTCCTCGACAGCCTCGGGACGTCGGGCTCCGAGTGAGGTTAGCGTTGGCCTGCGGACCCCCTGATGGACGGCGAGAGAGCGTGGCCGAGCTGTACCCCGTTGCCGAAGCGCTGTTCGACCTGGCCATCCGCGTGATGGGGTTCCGGGTCGAGGCGCATGGCCTGGACAACATCCCGCGGGAGGGTGGAGCCGTCCTCGCCAGCAACCACGTCGGCTACGTCGACTTCGCCTTCGTCGTGCTCGCCCCGCCCCGCCCTCGCCGCCGCGTGCGCTTCGTGGCGCGGAGGGAGGTCTTCGCGCACCCGATCGCCGGGCCGCTGATGCGGCGCCTGCACATGATCGAGGCCGACCCGTACGGCGACGCCGGCCGCGTCGTGGTCGATGCCGTCGAACACCTGCGTCGGGGTGATCTCGTCGGCATCCACCCGGAGGGAACCATCAGCCCCTCGTTCGTTCCGCGTGCCGGCAAGACGGGGGCCGCGCGCATGGCCGCGGAGGCCGGTGTGCCGCTCGTGCCGACGGCGGTTTGGGGGGCGCACCGGATGCTCACGAAGTGGCGCGAACCGCAACTGCGCCGCGGCTTGGCGGTCACGGTCGTCTACGGGACGCCGTTCGAGGCCGATCCCGGCGATCCGCTGGGGACGACCCTGGAGCTGATGGCACGCATCACCGAGCTGTTCGAGGAGGCGCAGAAGCTCCACCCGCAGCACCCGTCGGGGCCCGACGATCGCTGGTGGCTGCCGGCACACGCGGGCGGCACCGCGCCGACACCGGAGGAGGCGGAGGCGCGCATCGCCGCACAGCAAGCAGAGCGGAGGGCGAGGCGGCAGGCTGAAGAGCGGGACGAGCGGCCCTGAGGCGGCGTCAGCTCTGCTCGGCGATCTCGGGGTGGCCGTGGCGTGGCCGTAGGCGCCGTTCCTCGGGCAGCAGCACGGTCCCGAAGACGTCCTTGGTGTAGCGGCTGGGCAGACCTCGGTCGATCACAAACTCGGGCACGTCAGCCTCGAGGTCGAAGCCGATCGCGAGTTGGCACGTGTCGCAGCGGTACTTGCCCAGCCCCTCGGCGTGGCCGAGCAGGTGCTGCTGACCCTCGCAGCGGGTGCAAGGACGCTGCGTGGGGATCTCGTCGACACGTTCGGCATCTACAACAGCGGTGCTCATGCCCCAACGGTACCTGCCCACCGCCACAGGGCGAAGCACGCGCACTCGACATCTGGCCGGGGGGCGTCGGCGCGGCCGCGTCAGATCGCTCTACAGGCCACGGCGACACCCCCCTCATCGAGCCGTAGGAGCCACAGCCGGCGCCCCTGCGGGCCACGCTGGGGCCGTCCCAGCACCTCCCACCATCCCGAGGGTGTCGCCTCGATGCCCGCGGTCGCGATCTCGAGGGGCGCATCGGGAGCGGACCGCAGCCAGGTGCGCACGGCGCGCTGATGCGCGGGCAGGACGGCCTCGACGAGCCAACGCCGGTACCAGGGGGACGGCCCAGGGTCGCTCTGCGTCGTCAGCAGCGCCCGGACACGCGACACCCGGTGCGCCCCGATGCGTTCGGCCAACCCGTCGTGGCCGCGCGCGCGGACCAGGGCGGGGTTGGGCTCGATGAGGATCGCCCCGATCGGTGCGATCGTGACCTCGCCGGGGACCTCCGTCGTGCGCGACCACGTCCGTTCCTCGGGCAACAGCGTCGCGGTCGCGTGGACCCCTGGCGCACGCAGCTCGCCCAGCCAGATGACGGCCTCGACGAGTTGGCCCTGCACCGCGATGAACTCGATCTCTGCCCCCGGGGGCAGATCGGGATCGTCGAGGTCCACGGCTGGCGAGACCGTGATGGCACGCCCCGGAGCCTCCTCGGTCGCCGCGAGCAGGGCAGGGACCGCCGGCACGTAGCGCGCGAGCCGACGCACGCGACCACGCGGCGTGCGCCGCGAGGGATCGGCGTGGACCGCGACGCCGATCGCGATGGGGGGTCGCAGCGCGTCACCCCGGACCGCTGCTGCGCGGTGATGGCGGAGGTTGTGTGCGAGGAGCAGCACCCGCCCGGGATCGAGTTCCACGACGACGAGACGCCGCGCGGTTGCGGCGATGGCGGTGGCATCCGAACCGGTGCCCGCGCACAGATCGGCCGTGTCGTGGCCGGCGAACCTCCGCGAGCGCCACCGCGCGACGAGCGGGTGGCTGGCCTGCTCGAGCGCCGCGGCGGTCGTGAGCAGCTCGTCGGCTTGCCAGCCGTTCGCGCTCGCCGCCAGCCGGGCGCGCGCGGCCATGGCCGCTGCGGCCGCGCGCGCGGGCGGGAGTCCTCCCTCGCGCAGCACGACTCCGATCCGCAACGCGTCCTCGCCCTCGGCGAACAGCGCCGCGGCACGGGTCACGACCTCGCGACCCGCAGCGGTCAGCCACCTGGCGGTCGCCTCGTCGAGCCCTTCGGTTCCGCCCACCGTCGCAGCCTGCCACGTCGCCGACGGGTGCTGTGCCCGTAAGCTCCGCCGTGTGGAGACCCTGCGCCTGGACGGACCGCTCGACGAGACGCTCGTCGATCCCCTGCTGCTGCTCGCCTTCGACGGGTGGACCGATGCGGGTCGCGGCGGAACGACGGCGGCCGCCCTCCTCGCGGACGCGTGGCACGCGCGGACCATCGGCAGCTTCGATCCCGACGCGCTGTTCGACTACCGCGACCGGCGACCACTGCTGCACATCGACCGTGGGGTGCTCGGTGAACCCGACTGGCCCGGCGTCTCGCTGATCCAGCTGTCCGCGCCCGAAGGCTTCGACGCGCTGCTGATCACTGGCACCGAGCCGGACCTCGGATGGCAGGCGCTCTCGCGTGACATCGTCGAGCTGGCTCGGCTGGTCGGTGCCGAGCGGTACATCGGACTGGGCGCAGTCCCCGGCCCCGTCCCGCACACCCGGCCCGCTCGGGTGATCACGACGGCCAGCCGGGAGGACCTGTTCGGGGAGCTGGGACGACCGCACGAGGAGGTCGTCGTGCCTGCCAGCTGCCAGGTGATCATCGAATCGACGCTGCGGGATGCCGGCCTGACGACGCTGGGGTTGTGGGCGCGGGTCCCCCACTACGTGGCGGGCGAGTACCCCGCCGGGGCTCAGGCGCTGCTGCAGCGCGTGGCGGCTCACCTCGACGCCGCCATCGACATGACCGAGCTCGGCCTCGAGGTGGCCGAGCATCGCGAGCGGCTCGACGCGGCCGCATCGGCATCGACCGAGATCACCGAACACGTACGCCAGCTCGAGACCGCGTTCGACGCCGAGCTCGACGCGGGTGGGATGGGGGGTCCACTCCCGACGGGCGACGAGATCGCCGCGGAGTTGCAACGGTTCCTGCAAGATCAGCGGGGCGACGACCACACCACCGACTGACGTCCGCTGCGCGCGCGACGGGCGCTGCTCCCGCGCACGGCCGACCGCCGCTCGTACCCTGGGTCGTGTCCCCGTCGAGGAGCAGGTCGTGGCATCTCGATCGCGCCCCGCGCGTGCCCACGCCGTCGACCAGCCGTTCCCCTACCCGCTGCGACGGGAGTTCGTCGAGCCGGACTGGACCCGCATCCCCGGCTACCGCGACGTCGATGCCGCCACCTGGCGGGATGCGCAGTGGCAGCGCGTCAACACGGTCAAGAACCTGGCGCAGCTCAAGCAGACGCTGGGAGAGCTGCTGCCCGACGCGTTGTTCCGCGATGTGCTGCGTGATCAGGCCGAGCGCGCCACGATGTCGATGCTCATCCCCCCGCAGATGCTCAACACCATCGACTGGGACGATCCCGAGCACGACCCGATCCGCCGCTACATGCTGCCGGTGTTCACCGATCGGGACGTCGA
The DNA here is from genome assembly GCA_019347575.1 of Actinomycetota bacterium. Lineage (NCBI taxonomy): Bacteria > Bacillati > Actinomycetota > Actinomycetota bacterium. The sequence goes on from JAHWKY010000009.1 coordinate 65,227, forward strand.
GTGGCCGTCACACCCGCTCGCCGAGCGCGACAGCCTGCACGAAGCGGACATGTGGGCCGTCGAGGGCCTGACCCACCGCTACCCCACCAAGGTCCTCGCCGAGCTGCTCGAGACGTGCCCCCAGTACTGCGGCCACTGCACGCGCATGGATCTGGTCGGCAACTCCACCGAGGTGGTGGACAAGTACCGCTTCAAGGCCAAACGAGCCGCGCGGTGGGAGGCCATGCTGGAGTACCTGCGATCGACGCCCGCGGTCCGCGACGTCGTCGTCAGCGGAGGCGACGTCGCCAACCTGCCGATCAAGCGCCTCGAGGAGTTCGTCTCCGGCCTGCTCGACCTCGACAACATCCGTGACATCCGTCTGGCGACCAAGGGGCTCATGGGGATCCCCCAGCACTTCCTCCAGGACGACGTCGTCGCTGGCATCGAACGCCTCGCGCGGAAGGCCCACGACCGCGGCGTCGCCCTCGCGGTGCACACGCACGTGAACGCCGCGCAGTCCGTCACGCCGCTCGTCGCCGAGGCCGTGCACCGGCTGTTCGAGGCCGGCGTCAGGGACGTGCGCAACCAGGGCGTGCTGCTGCGCGGCGTCAACACCTCTCCCGACCAGCTGCTCGACCTGTGCTTCACCCTGCTCGACCACGCGCAGGTCATGCCCTACTACTTCTACACGTGCGACGTGATCCCCAACTCCGAGCACTGGCGCATCTCGGTCGCGCGGGCGCAGCAGCTGCAGCACGCCATCATGGGTTACCTGCCGGGGTTCGCGACCCCACGGATCGTGTGCGACGTTCCCTTCGTCGGCAAGCGCTGGGTGCACATGCTGGATCACTACGACCGTGTGCGTGGCATCAGCTACTGGACCAAGAACTACCGCACCGGTATCGAGGACGACGATCCGCAGGCGTTGAGGCGGCTCTACCCGATGTTCGATCCCATCGACACGCTCTCCGAGGAGGGCCGCGCCTGGTGGCGCGAGCTCGTCGAGCGACGAGGAAAGGGCGAACCGACCCGGTGGATGCTCGAACGCGTGGCACCACCCGGGCCCGTCCACCTCCCGCTCGAGGACGACGACCCAGGGGCGGTAGCCGCGTCCTGACGGCTAGCCTGCGCACCATCCTGCCGATCGTCTGCCGCGGAGGCCCGTGTGCGCATCGCCGTGACCGGCAGCATCGCGACTGACTACCTCATGTCGTTCCCGGGCCGCTTCGCCGACCAGCTCGTGGCTGACCGGCTCGACCGGCTCAGCCTCAGTTTCCTCGTGGATGAACTCGAGGTGCGGCGTGGCGGCGTGGCGGCGAACATCTGCTACGGCCTCGCCCAGCTCGGCGAGCGCCCGATCCTCGTGGGCGCCGTCGGCGAGGACTTCAACGCGGACTACCGCGCTTGGCTGCAACGTCAGGGCGTCGACTGCGCTGGCGTGCACGTGTCCGAGCTGAAGCACACGGCCAGGTTCCTCTGCACCACGGACGAGGACCAGAACCAGATGGCGTCGTTCTACGCCGGCGCTATGGAGGAGGCACGGTTCATCGAGCTGGCTCCCATCGTCGATCGCGTCGGCGCCTTCGACCTGGTGGTGATCTCGCCCAACGACCCCGAGGCGATGCTGCGTCACACGAGGGAGGCGCGGGACGGGGGTATCCCCTTCCTCGCGGACCCGGGTCAGCAGCTCGCTCGGATGGAGGGTGAGCAGATCAGGGCACTGGTCGAGCACGCGCACATCCTCATCACCAACGATTACGAGAGGGCCCTGCTCGAGAGCAAGACCGGGTGGAGCTCCGACGAGGTCCTCGGGCGCGTCGGGACGCGCATCACGACCCTGGGCCCGAAGGGATGCGTGATCGATCAGCCCGGTGGACCGAGCATCGAGGTGCCAGCCGCACCCGAACGTCGTCGGGTCGATCCCACCGGTGTCGGAGACGGCTTCCGTGCGGGTCTGCTCGCGGGGCTGTCGTGGGAGCTGGCGTGGGAGCGCCGTGCGCAGGTGGGGGCGCTCATGGCGACCTACGTGCTCGAGCACGTCGGCACACAGGAGTACGACGTGGCGCCAGCGGGCTTCCTCGAGCGCTTCACGGACGTCTACGGGGCCGAGGCTGCGACGGAGATCCGCGCCTTCCTCAGCTGAGCTGCTCCACGACGTGGTCGACGCAGGCGGTGTAGGCCTCAACGTCCGCGTGATCGACCGCCGGGAACAACCCGATGCGTAACTGGTTGCGTCCGAGCTTGCGGTACGACTCGGTGTCGATGACGCCGTGCCGTCTGAGGACGGCGTTGACGTTGTCCGCGGAGACCCCGTCGAGATCGACGGTCGCGACCACGTGGGACCGCGCCGCGGGATCGGCGACGAACGGGGCCGCCCAAGGCCGCTCCTCGGCCCAGGTGTAGACGTGCTCGGCCTTGTCTCTGCAGCTCGACACGGCCCACCGCAGACCACCCTTGCCGTTGAGCCAATCCACCTGCTCGGCGGCGAGGAAGAGGGTCGTGATCGCGGGTGTGTTGTAGGTCTGGCGCTGGCGGCTGTTGTCTAGCGCGACGCTCAGAGCGAGCGACGTCGGCACGTAGCGTTCGGCGGCCGGTGCGAGCTCGCCGATGCGCTCCACCGCGGCCGGAGACAGCAGCGCAACGACGAGACCACCCTCGGACGCGAGTCCCTTCTGGAGGCTGAAGTAGTAGACGTCGAACGCGGCTGGGTCCACCGGGAGGCCGGCTGCCGCGGAAGTCGCATCCACCACGACCAGCGCGTCGTCGGGGCGCACGAGGTCCATCATCACGCCCGTCGAAGTCTCGTTGTGCGTCAGCGCCTGCACATCGACGCCCTCGATGGGGCGAGGGTCGGGGCGGGTCCCCGGCTCGGCTTCGACCTCGACCGGGTCCTCGAGCCAGGGTGCCGCACGCGCCGCGGCGGCGAACTTGCTCGAGAACTCACCGAACACGTAGTGGGCGCTGCGGTCGCGTATCAACCCGAAGGCGGCCATGTCCCAGAACGTGGTCGCTCCACCGTTCGCGAGGAGGACCTCGTAGTCGTCGGGAAGGCGGAACAGATCGCGTAGTCCGCTCTGCAGCCGTCCGACCTGCGCGCGCACCGGCTCACGGCGGTGGGAGGTGCCGAGCAACGTCTTGCCCACGGCCACCAGGCGCGCCACCGCCTCAGGGCGGACCTTGGTGGGTCCACAGCCGAAGCGGCCATCGGCGGGCAACAGCGAACGGGGGATGGTGACGTCGGACGGATCCACGAACCGAGAGCTCCGAACATGTGAGGGGGCGCGAGTGAACCACGTCGCGTGCCCGTCGCTACCCTCGCCACCGCCCGTCCACGACCCGAGGCGCCCGTGAGCTCACCCGTCTCCGCCCGCGTCGCCGCCATCAGCACCTCGCCGACGCTGGCCGTCACCGCCAAGGCGGCGAGCTTGCGAGCAGCCGGACAACCGGTGATCGGCTTCGGTGCCGGCGAGCCGGACTTCCCGACACCGGCCAACATCGTCGCCGCGGCTCAGCTCGCCTGCGCAGACCCGTCCGCGCACAAGTACTCGGCGACTCCTGGTCTGGGTCCCCTGCGCGATGCCATCGCCGCCAAGGCGAAGGCCGACTCCGGACTGGCCGCGTCACCGGAGCAGGTCGTCGTGGCCAACGGGGGCAAGCAGGCGCTCTACGAGGTCTTCGCCACACTCCTCGACCCCGGCGACGAGGTCATCCTGGCCGCCCCCTTCTGGGTCAGCTACCCCGAGCAGATCGCGGTCGCGGGCGGCGTGCCGGTCGTGGTGTCGACCGACGAGGCGTCGGGGTTCCGGGCATCGGTCGAGCAGCTCGAGGAGGCGCGGACCGAGCGCACGAAGGCGCTGCTGTTCGTCTCGCCGTGCAACCCCACCGGAGCCGTCTACGACCCCGAGGACGTCGCGATGATCGGAGCCTGGGCGGCGTCGCACGGGCTCTGGGTCATCACCGATGAGATCTACCAGCACCTGGTCTACGGCGATGCGACGTTCGCGAGCCTGCCCGTGGTCGCGCCCGAGGCAGCGGAGCGCTGCGTGGTCGTCAACGGCGTTGCGAAGACCTACGCGATGACGGGATGGCGGGTCGGCTGGGTCATCGCGCCCCAGGACGTCGCCGCGGGGATGACACGGCTACAGAGCCACCTGACCAGCAACGTCTGCAACGTCGCGCAGGCCGCCGCGCTCGAGGCACTCACGGGTCCCCAGGACGCGGTCGCCGAGATGGTCGAGGCTTTCGATCGCCGCCGCCGCATCGCGGTGGACATGCTCCGCGCCCTGTCGGGCGTGACGTGCTCGGAGCCGGAGGGGGCCTTCTACACCTTCCCCGGGTTCCACGAGGTGCTCGGCACGGAGGTGCGCGGGCGCCCGGTCGCGACGACGCTCGACCTCGCCGACCTGCTCCTCGACGAGGCGCAGGTCGCGTTGGTACCTGGCGAGGCGTTCGGGGCGCCCGGCCACGCCCGGATCAGCTACGCGCTGGGCGAGGCCGAACTCACCGAAGGGATCGAGCGCATCGGCTCCGTCCTCAGCTGACTGGTCTCAAGTAGCCGGAGGGCGGTAGACCAACCGAGTCGGTCTCAAGTAGCCCGGACGACGGTAGACCAACCGAGTCGTTTCACTCCTTGATGTAGGGCTGGCCGTCCGCGGCCGGCATCCGCGCGCGACCGACGACGCCCGCCACGACGAGGATCGTGGCGATGAACGGCGCCATCGTGAGGAACTGTGACGGTATGGGGACGCCGAGGATCGCGAGCGAGTCCTTGAGAGCGGCTGCGAACCCGAACAGGAGCGCCGCCCCGAGCGCCCCGACGGGCTTCCACGCCCCGACGATCATGGCCGCCAGAGCGATGAACCCGAACCCGCCGGTCATCTGCTTGCTGAAGCTGCCGACCGACCCAACCGTGAAGTGCGCCCCTCCCAGTCCAGCCACGAGACCGCCCAGGATGACGTTGCGGTAGCGCACCGCGTGCACGTCGATCCCGACGGTGTCGGCGGCCTTCGGGTGCTCGCCGACGGACCGGACCCGCAGGCCCCAGCGCGTGTGGAACAGCGCCACGTGCAGCACCGCTACCAGCGCGAAGGTCAGGTACACGAGGATGTTCTGGTCGAACAGCAACGGCCCCACGATGGGGATGTCCGACAGCAGCGGCACGTCGATGGGCCGGAAGATGGGCGGGGCGTTGAGGTGGGTGTTAGGCACCAGGATCTGATCGTTGAGGAAGCCCGTGATCCCGAGCCCGAACACGACCAGTACGACCCCCACGATGATCTGGTCCGCCACGAAACGGATGGTGACGACCGCCAGGATCGCTCCGAGGACTCCCCCCGCGAGCACACCCGCGAACAGCCCCGCGACGTTGTTGACCGCGCTGCCGACTATCGCGCCGGCGAACGCGCCGACCAGGAACTGTCCCTCGATGGCGATGTTCACGACGCCGGCGCGTTCACACAGCACCCCCGAGAGCGCTCCCAGCGCCAGCGGGATGGACCGCATGATCGTGCTGCGGAGCAGGAAGATCAGGTTGAGCTGGGCGTCCGCGGCGGCCCAGGTCAGGAAGGCGAACAGGAACAGCAGCGTGCCGATCACCAGAACGACGCCGATGCGTGTCCCGAACCCGCGCGTGAGTTGTCTGCCACCGAGGAACGCGATGACCGCCGCCAGGGCGATGACGGTCGCTCGCACGGGCAGGACCAGATCCGGGATCTCGATCCCGGCGCTCGAGGTGTTGAGGCCGAACCGGGCGTCGGCGCCACCTCCGACCGTGAGAGCGAACAGGCCGACCGTGGCCACCGCCAGGCCGAGGAGGAAGATGCCCCGGCCACGGGCTCGTCTGGGGTCGGACACAGTCCGGGTCACGGTCGTGGCGGTCATCACACGCTCCAGCCGGTCGCCGGCGCCGGGTCGGCCGCCACGTGCCGGTCGCGGAGGCGGAACGTGGCGCGGACGAGCGCCGGTGCGGCGACGAAGAGCACGATGAGCGCCTGCAGGACGATGATCAGATCCGGCGCGGTACCCGTGGCGCCCTGCATCCGTAGCGATCCCGCCTTCAGCACGCCGAACAGCAGTGCAGCGAGCATCGTGCCGATGGGGCTCGATCGCCCGAGCAGCGCGACCGTTATGGCGTCGAAGCCGATGCCTCCGCTGAAACCCGGTGTCAGCGAGCGCTGCAGGCCCAGCATCTGCACGCCGCCGCCGAGACCTGCGAGCGCACCGGAGATCGCCAGGACGAGGATGGTGCTGCGCCCCACCCGTATGCCCGCGGTTCGCGCCGCCTCGGGGTTGAGACCCACCGCTCGGAACCGGAAGCCGAGGGTGCTGCGGAACAGCAACCAGTGCACGACCCAGACCATCCCGAGCGCGATCAGGATGCCGGCGTGCAGTCGGAGGATGCCCGTGAAGCCCGGGAGCTGGGCACTGGGCTCGATCATCTTGCTGACCGGGTCGCTGCGGCCGGGTCGCTGGAACGCGGTCGTGCTCAACAGGTACAGCGTCAACTGGATGGCGATCTGGTTCAGCATGATGGTCGTGATGACCTCGTGCGCCCCCGTCCGGGCCTTGAGCCAGCCCGGGATGGAACCCCAGAGCCCGCCACCCACGACGGCCGCGATCAGGGCGAGGGGGAGGTGCACGACCGCCGGCAGACCGGTGAGGCCGAAGCCGACGAAGACGGCGAAGACGCCGCCCATCAGCAACTGGCCCTCGCCACCGATGTTGAACAGCCCAGCCCGGAAGCCCAGAGCGATCCCGAGACCCGCGAGCATGAGCGGTGTGGCCGCCACGATCGTCTCTCCGAGAGGGGCGAGAGCCGAGCGGATCCGAGCCCCATCACCCGACGCGACCGCGTCCACGATCTGCAGCGGCGAGCCGATCGATCCCGCCAAGAGCGCGGAGTACGCGCCGTAGACCGCGTCCCAGGAGGCATCGATGGCGTTGAGGGGATCGGAGAGGAAGCTCCCCCAGGCGGCGAGCAGCGCCTCCTCGGAGAGGACGATGATCACCGCGCCCACGAGCAGCGCGGCCACGAACGCCAGCACGGTGATGAGCATGGCGTTGAGGTGGCGTCCCCGCCCGACCACAGCGCTCACGCCGGTCCATCCACGTCGCCGGTCGGCTCGAGCCCTTCCACCGCCCCGGCCATCAGCAGTCCGATGCGGTCGCGGTCAACCGGCGCGTCGTAGGGGCCGAACATCCGGCCGCGGTACATCACCGCGATGCGGTCGCCCAGGGACATGACCTCATCGAGTTCGGACGACACGATCAGGACCGCCGTGCCCTCGTCGCGGGAACGCACGAGGCGGCGGTGGATGTACTCGATCGACCCGACGTCAAGGCCCCGAGTCGGCTGCGATGCCACGAGCAACGTGATGTCCCGCGAGAACTCGCGGGCGACGACGACCTTCTGCTGGTTCCCCCCCGACAGCGAGCCGAGGATCGTTCGGATCGACGGCGTCCGGACGTCGAACGCCTCGACCTCCTCCTCCGCGGCTCTCTCGATCGCCTCCGTGTCGAGCGTGCCGTGGCGAGAGAAGGGTGCGCGGTCGAAGCTGTTCAGGATGAGGTTCTCGGCGATCGTGAAGTCCGCCACCATCGCATCGCGGTGGCGGTCCTCGGGGATGTGAGCGATCCCAGCATCGATGCAGGCCTTCGGGTCGGCGTGCGTCAGGTCACGACCGCGCAGGAAGATGGTGCCGTAGACGGCATCGGCCAGGCCCGTGAGAGCGCGCACGAGCTCCGTCTGCCCGTTGCCCTGCACACCGGCGATCGCGACGATCTCGCCCGCCCGGACCTCGAGGCTGACGCCGTCGACCGCCATGTGGCCCCGCTCGTCCTGGACGTGCAGGTCGGATACCACCACCACCGGTTCCTGTGGTACCGCCGGAGCGCGATCCACCTCCAGGACGACCTCACGTCCCACCATCAGCGACGCGAGCTCGCGCTCGCTGGCGGCGTGTGGGTCCACCGTTCCGGCCACCGCCCCCTGACGCAGGACGGTGATCGTGTCGGAGATCGCCGTGACCTCCTTGAGCTTGTGCGAGATGAAGACGATCGATTTGCCCGCCGCCTTGAGGGCCCTCATGGCCCGGAACAGTTCCTCCGTCTCCTGGGGCGTCAGGACCGCCGTCGGCTCGTCGAGGATGAGCAGATCGGCGTCGCGGAGCAGGGCCTTGATGATCTCGACCCGCTGCTGGACGCCGACGGGGAGGTCCTCGACCATCGCGCCTGGGTCGACCGCGAGCCCGTAGCGCTCCGAGATCTCGCGCACATCTCGCTCGGCTTGCCCCCGGTCGAGCAGCCCCACCAGGCCGCGTGTGCGCTCGGTGCCGAGCGTGACGTTCTCGGCGACCGTGAAGACGGGGATCAGCATGAAGTGCTGGTGGACCATCCCGATACCGGCGGCGATAGCGTCGGCTGGCCCGTCGAAGTGGACCGGTCCGTCGTCGATCAGGATCTCACCGTCGTCGGCCGAGTACAGCCCGTAGAGGATGTTCATCAGCGTCGACTTGCCGGCTCCGTTCTCCCCCAGCAGACCGTGGATCTCGCCCGGTCGGACCACGAGATCGACGTGGTCGTTGGCGAGGACCCCCGGGAAGCGCTTGGTGATCCCCCGCAGCTCGAGGTTCACCGACCCTCCCGTCCTCGTCGGTGGTCGCGGCCGTAGAGCGCAGAGGGGGCGCCGACCGAGTGGTCAGCGCCCCTCCGCTCGGTCACCGGAACGTCAGGCGTAGTCCGCGGGATCGACCGAGACCGACCCGTCGATGATGCCCTGACGTAACTCGTCGAGCGTGTCCTTCAGTTCCTGCGGCACCGCGTCCTCGAAGTCGTGGAACGGAGCGAGACCGACGCCGTCGTTCTCGAGCGTGCCGCTGAAGAAGCCGCCCTCGAACTCGCCGTTGATCTTGTCCTCGATCGCGGTCGTGACCGCGACGTCCATGTTCTTCATCACGCTGGTGAGGAACAGGCTCGAGAACTGCGACGCGCTCACGAACCCGTCGGTATCGACCCAGATGACCATGTCCTCCGCTGGGGACTCCTGCACGGCGGCGGCCGCGCCCAGTCCGACCGGACCGGCGACGGGCATGATGATGTCCGCCCCGTTCTCGATCAGCGTCTGGGTCGTGTTGCGGCCGTTGTCCTGGTTCTCGAAGTCGCCCGTGAACAGACCGTCCTGAGCGGCCGGGTCCCACCCCAGGACCTCCACGCTCGTGCCGTTGTCCTCGTTGTACTTGGCGACACCAGCCGCGAACCCGTCCATGAAGATCGTCACGGTGGGGATGTTCAGGCCGCCGAAGGTGCCGACCTGCCCGGACTGGGTCATGCCCGCGGCGAGGTAGCCCGCGAGGAAGGCCGCTTGGTCGGTCTCGAACGTCAGACCGAGCACGTTGTCGAGGGGCGGGTCGTAGGCGAAGTCGACGATGGCGAAGTCCTGCTCGGGGTTCGCCTCGGCTGCCGCCTTGGTGGCGTCACCCAGCAGGAACCCGACCGTGATGATCAGGTCGCAACCCTGCTGGATGAACTGGTTGATGTTGGGCTCGTAGTCCGCGTCCGACTGCGACTCGAGGACCTGACCCTCGATGCCGAACTCGGCCTGGGCGTCCTCGATGCCCTTGAACGCCGTCGCGTTGAAGGAGCGGTCGTCGATACCGCCGGTGTCGGTCACCTGGCACGCCGCGAAGTCGGCGCCCACCGTCGGTGCGCCGGTCGCACCGTCCGTGGGTTCCGCCGTGGCGGTCCCAGTGGGATCGACGGTCGCGTCGTCGTCGCCACCACACGCGGTGGCGAGGAGCGCCGCGCCGGCAACGGCCGCGAGGATGCGGGTGCTGCGCTTCATGCAGGACCTCCAGGGAGAGTTGCGTGAGAGGAAGCGGGACGGGCGGAGTCTAGTATCTAGTTGCCGCTCCCCGGCGGGGGTCGTATGTGGTGGAGATGCCAGCCGAGCGTGAGCGCCCCGCTCAGCCTCACGCCTGACGGCCGGCGGCCACCGGATCGTCGCTGCCCTCTCCCTGGGGGGGCAGTCGGCGGAGCCACAGGAAGCCCGCGGTCCCCGCCACGATGCTCGCCATGAAGATGCCGATCTTGGCACTGGCGAGCTGGTCGCTACCGGTCGGGAACGACAGCGCCGCGATGAAGAGCGCCACGGTGAATCCGATCCCCGCGAGCAGCGCCAGGCCCTCGACGTGGCGCCACGTCACGCCACGGGGAAGACGCGCGATCCCGAGTCGTACCGCGAGCCACGCGGCTGCGGTGACACCCACCGCCTTGCCGACCAGGAGCCCCAGGCCGACGCCGAGGAGCACCCGGTCGGACAGCGCTCCCGCCAGGACGTCCATCGAGACCAGCACGCCGGCGTTCGCGAACGCGAACACCGGGACGATGACGAAGCTCGTCAGCGGAGCGAGCTCGTGCTCCAGCCGATCGAGGGGCGGGAGGCTCTCGCGGCTCAAGCGGCGCAGGTCCCCCATCAACGCGTCCACACGATCCATGCTCGCGTGATGGGGCGGTCCGGTGTCGATGTACGCGTCCACCCGGTCAACGAGCTGGCGCGCCCGGGCCGGGAAGTAGCGGGGGTCGTAGAAGGATCGCGCCGGCGTCATCAGGCCCAACGCGACGCCGGCGATGGTCGCGTGCACCCCCGACTCGAGCACCGCTAGCCAGGTGAACAGGCCGACACCCGCGTACACGATCAGCGATCGCACGGCCATGCGCTTCATGACGTGCACCAGCACGAACCCCCCGGCTGCCGCTGCCAGCCAACCCAGCGCCAGCTCGTCGGTGTAGAAGATGGCGATGATGAGGATGCCGCCGATGTCGTCGACGATCGCGAGGGCGAGGAGGAACAGCTTGGCGCTGATCGGGACGCGGGGACCCACGAGGCTGACCACGCCGATCGCGAAGGCGATGTCGGTCGCCACGGGGATGCCCCAACCGCTCCCACCCTCGCCACCGGCGTTCAGCGCGAGGTAGATCACGGCCGGGACGACCATGCCCCCTAGAGCGGCGATGGCAGGCAGCGCGGCGGCGCGGGGGTCACGTAGTTCGCCCGCGACCAGCTCCCGCTTGATCTCGAGGCCGACGACGAAGAAGAAGATGGCCATGAGCGCGTCGTTGACCCACTGCTGCACGGTGAGTTCGGACAGGTGCTGGAAGTGGAAATCCCCGAACCCGATCTCGACCCGTGTCTCGAGCAGAGCGAAGTAGTGCTCGCCCCAGGGCGAGTTCGCCCAGGCCAGAGCGCCCACCGCGGCGAGGAGCATGATGATCCCGCCAGAGGCCTCGAGGCGCATGAACGACAGCACCGGCTGCACGAACGTGCGCGGCACGAACCCACGTGACTCCCGGAACGAGGGCGGCAGCTCATCGGCTCCGGGCACGGTCGCCTCTTCGATGGAGGGCACGCGGCGCCGGTTCGCGCTCATGGCCTCACACCAGGTACCGGATCTCGCCGTCCGAGGCACGTAGAACGGCGACGACGGCCTCGTGCAGCCGCTCGTGGAGCTGGCGGAAGCGGATCGTCTCCTGGTCCTCTTCGTCCGTGTGCTCCGGGGCCGGGGTCGCGTCGCCCCCCATCAGGTCGTCGAACGCCGCATCCCAGTCGGTGTGCTCCGCCGCGAGCTGCAGGCGCATCACGGGAGCCTGCAGCAGCGCCCGGTTGAGATCCTGCACGATGCTCACCACGACGTCGGTGCTGGTGCGGACACCGGGGGTCGAGAGCAGGTGCAGTGCCTGCAGCTTGCGCATCGCCATCGCCGCGATGAGGACGGGGTCACCGAGTTCCTCCACGGCGGAGTCGACCGCGCTGAGGTCGAGCGCCACGGAGTCGGGCACGTCGAACCAGCTGCGCAGCGTCTCGAACAGCTCGGTGGTGACGCTGTGCAGGGCGAGCAGCTCGTCGGGCTTGGGGATGGTGTCCACCGCGCGGCACTCCGGACTCGTGGACGGTGCCAGCGCGCGGAGGGTAACGGCTCCGTCGGGGCGGACCGCACCCGGCGCGTTCAGCTGCTGGTGGTCGGCGCCTCGGTGGGCTCGCCGGCGCCCTCCCCCGCATCCTCCGGGGTGTCCTCGTCGCCCGCGGGGAACAGATCCTCGACGGTCAGCTCGGTCACGCGCTGCTCGTGCACCTCGTCGACGTCGGGGCAGTCGACCGTCGTGACGTCCTCCTCGACGAGCAGCTGTCCCAGCTCCCCTGATGCCTCGACCAGCGCCGCCACGCCCTGCGGGGCGGCCAGCGCCTCGGGGGTGAGGTTCGCGAACGCGGTCTGCTCGTAGGCGTCCCGATCGATGCAGGTGACCACGAACGCGCGTGCCCGCGCCTCGACGCCCGGGGCGGTGCTCTGGAAGCGCTGCACCGCGGCCATCACCTGGGTGTCCTGGAAGGACGCGGCTTCGTGGATGAGGGGCACGATGACGGCGCGGGCGTTCTCGAGCTCGGCGGCACGCCGCTCGAGCTGGGAGCGGGCGTCGCCGGCCGCCTCCGAGTCACGCAGCGCCTGGTAGGCGGGCAGAGCTTCCTGCATCGCGTCGCTGAGGATGCGCAACCCCGCTTCCGCGTCCCCCCGCAGCTCGTCTGCGCCCGTCGCGACACCGTCCTCGTCGAAGGTGTCGAGCGGGAACGCGAGGTCGTGGGACTCGAACTCGGCCAGATAGCGGTACGCGTCGTGCATCCGCAGCAGCGCGTTGGTCGCCGTCGCCACCGCCTCCGCGTCCTCGTCGCCGGCGTCCGCGGCGCTGACCCACAGCTCGCGAAGCTCGCCCTCGACCGCGTCGAAACGCAGCTTCGCCCCGACGAAGTCGCCGACGAACGTGCCCCAGGTCTGTGCCGGATCGATCGTGACGTCCTCGGGCGGCAGCGCACCGATGTCGGCGTCCAGCTCGGCGAGACGGGCGACGAGCGAGTCGGTTCCCTCGGCCTGGGCGGTCACCGCCGCGGTGGCGCCCACCCCGAGGGCCGCGGCCAAGCCCACGGCGAGGAGTCCGGTCACGTAGCGTCGGCTCCGCACGTCGTCCTCCTCAGCCTGGCGTGACGTGGTCCGTGACCGCTTGCCCACGATGGGACCCACGAACCACAGTAGGTAACCATAGCCACTCAGCTATGCCTTCGTCACGCGTGGCGCGCGACTTGAGCCCCCCGCGGCGTGCGCTCAGCGCACACTCGACCCCTGCGGAGGGAGCCGCCGACGCCACGCTCTCGGCCGCAGGGTCCCGATCAGTAGCGGTAGTGCTCGCCCTTGTAGGGGCCCTCGACGGGCACGCCAAGCGACTCGGCCTGCTCGGGGGTGAGCCGGGTCAGGTGCGCCCCAAGCTTGTCGAGGTGCAGGCGCGCGACCTCCTCGTCGAGGCGCTTGGGGAGCACGTAGACCTCGTTCTTGTACTCCTCGTGGTTCGTCCACAGCTCGATCTGGGCCAGGACCTGGTTCGTGAAACTCATCGACATCACGAAGCTGGGATGACCGGTGGCGTTGCCCAGGTTCACCAGGCGCCCCTCGGCCAGCAGGATGATGGCCTTGTCACCCGGCAGGTGGACGAGGTCGACCTGCGGCTTGACGTTCTCCCACTCGTAGTCGCGGAGACGCGCGGTCTGGATCTCGGTGTCGAAGTGCCCGATGTTGCACACGATCGCCTGGTCCTTCATCTCCAGGCAGTGCTCGAGCGTGATGACGTCGTCGCAGCCCGTCGCGGTGACGAAGATGTCCGCCCGCGGTGCGGCCTCCTCCATGGTGACGATGCGGTAGCCCTCCATCGCCGCCTGCAGCGCGGTGATGGGGTCGATCTCGGTGATCCACACCGTCGCGCCGTAGTTGCGCAGCGCCTGGGCGCAGCCCTTGCCGACCTCGCCGTAGCCGGCAACGACCGCGATCTTGCCCGCGATCATCACGTCCGTCCCGCGCTTGATGCCGTCGATAAGCGACTCGCGGCAGCCGTAGAGGTTGTCGAACTTCGACTTGGTGACCGAGTCGTTGACGTTGATGGCGGGCATCCGCAGCTTGCCGGCGTTCTGCCAGCTGTAGAGCTGGTGGACGCCGGTAGTCGTCTCCTCCGACACGCCGCGGATCTCCGGCAGGAGGTCTTCGTGGCGTTCGTGGACGATCCGGGTGAGGTCACCGCCGTCATCGAGGAGCAGGTTGGGACCGCTGCCGTCGGGCCAGCGCAGGGTCTGCTCGATGCACCACTCGTACTCCTCCTCGGTCTCGCCCTTCCAGGCGAAGACCGGTGTGCCGGCCTCCGCGACGGCCGCCGCGGCGTGGTCCTGGGTCGAGAAGATGTTGCAGGAGGACCAGCGCACCTGGGCCCCGAGGGCCTCGAGCGTCTGGATGAGGACCGCCGTCTGGATGGTCATGTGCAAGCACCCGGCGACGCGTGCCCCCGCGAGCGGCTGCTCCGCCCCGTAGCGCTCACGCAGTGCCATCAGGCCGGGCATCTCCTTCTCGGCCATGGCGATCTCGGCTCGACCCCACTGGGCGAGCGCGAGATCTGCCACCTGATGGTCGCTGCCCGCGGTGGCGGAGGTCTGCTCGGTCACGCTGGTCTCCTTGTCACGTCGGAGGTCGGTCGGCTCGCGCTGCGCGGTCGAGTTCGTCGAGGAAGTCCTTGCCGAGACGCGCGAGTCCGTGGTCCAGGAGCTGGCGGACGACCGGGACGAGGAATCGCGGCAGGTCGAGCTCGAGGACCAGTTGGAGCTGGAACGATACACGCGTCACCCCGTCCGCGGCACGCAGGACCACGGCACCGGATGCGTCCGCCGCGCTGTCCGGGTCGGGCACGTGGTGCAGATCCACCCGCACCGGCTCCTCGCGCGAGACGGAGGTCGCGAAGACGGGACGGACCGTGTAGCCGGCACCGCTCAGCGGCTCCATCGTCCAACGCCACGCCTCGCCGACCGGTTCCACCCTCTCGACCCGAGGGATCAGTCGAGCGAGGGTCGGGATGTCCGCGACCAGCGGCCACAGCGTCGCGGGCGTCGCGTGGATCGACCGCTGCTCGCGGACGTCGGTGGCGAGCCGGCTCATCCCACCGTCGCGAGTCGCGCTACCTGGCGTCGCCCCAGATCGAGACGGACGTCGTCGTCACGGACCTCCTCGAGCAGCGCCAGGAAGGTCCCGCGCGGAACATCAACCGCACCCAGCCGGCGCAGGTGATCCGTCGTCAGCTGCACGTCGACCAGCGTGCCGCCCGCTGCGTCGAACCGGTGGACGAGGTCGACCAGCGCCACCTTCGAGGCATCGTTCACGCTGTGGAACATCGATTCACCCGTGAACACGCCGCCGACCTGCACGCCGTAGAGGCCACCGACGAGCCGGTCAGCTTCCCACACCTCCAAGGAGTGCGCCCACCCGAGATCGTGCAACCGGGTGTAGCAACGGATCATCTCACCCGTGATCCACGTCCCCTCGGATCGATCACGGTCGGCGCAGGCCCCGATCACCGCCCCGAACGCGACGTCGACGGTCGTCTCCCAGCCCGAGCGCCGCAGCGTCTGGCGGAGGGAACGCGGGACGTGGACGCGGTCAGCGGGTAGGACTCCGCGGGGATCGGGCGAGAACCACGGGAGCGAGACGTCGGGGTGTGGCCAGGGGAAGATGCCGTTGCGGTAGGCGTCCACCAGCGTCGAGGGCGCGAGGTCGGCACCGACGCCGACGACGCCGTCCTCGTCGGCATCGTCTGGATCGGGCAGGAGCCACGCGGATGGCGGTACGGGCTGCGGCGGCGCAGCGATGGCTGCGCTCGCGGGAGGCACGGGGCGACGCGTGCGGGATCGCCGCGGCGCGCCCGAGAACGGTTCGGTGCTCATCGCCCGCTTCCGTCGGTCGCGGCACACCCGTCGTAGCGTTCCAGCGTCGTCACTCTACCGGTGCTGAGCCGGGTCGAGCCGCGGTTAGGTTGCACCCGCCGAGCAGGAGCCGGGATGCGCGTCCACCTAGTCGACGGGACCTACGAGCTGTTCCGAGCCCACTACAGCAAGCGACCGGAGCGGCTCGACCCCGACGGTGCCGACATCAAGGCGACGGTCGGGATCATCGAGTCCCTCCTGGGTCTTCTGCACGACGACGACGAGCAGGTGACCCACATCGCGATCGCCTTCGACAACCCGATCGAGTCCTTCCGCAACGAGCTGTTCGCCGGCTACAAGGACTCCTCCGGCGTCGACCCCGACCTGTTGGCGCAGTTCGACCGCGCCGAGGAGGCCGTCGCCGCGCTGGGCGTCACGGTCTGGTCGATGTCCGAGTACGAGGCCGACGACGCGCTCGCAACCGCGGCGACCCGTCTGGGCGGCCACGCCCAGGTACGCATCATGACCCCCGACAAGGATCTGGGTCAATGCGTCCGCGGCGACCGGATCGTCCAGGTCGATCGCATGCGTGGCACCGTCTTCGACCAACGTGGGGTCGAGGCTCGGCTCGGCGTCCGGCCGACCAGCGTGCCGGATCTGCTGGCCCTCGTCGGCGACACCGCGGACGGCATCCCCGGGCTGAGGGGGTGGGGTGCGAAGTCCGCGGCCACGGTCCTGACCCGGTACGGCCACGTCGAGGCGATCCCCGATGATGCGGCGGAGTGGGATCTCGAGGTGCGGGGCGCGGCGCGTCTCGCCGAGACCCTGGCGACCCACCGCGCGGAGGTGGAGTTGTACAAGCATCTCGCGACGCTCGTGCTCGACGTCCCACTGGACAGCGACCCCGACACGCTCCGGTGGACGGGTGTCCCGCGCGATGGCTTCACCGCGTGGGCGGCATCCGTGGGTGCACGGGGCGTGACCGACCGGGTCGAACGCTGGGAGCTGGGTCGTAGCTAACCTCGGCGCGGCGCCGGGCGGAGGTCGAGTGGCGAGCGAGGACGTGGGGGCCGGCCCGGACACCCGCCGCAACTCGACGCTGGTCGCGGCTGGGATCCTGCTCTCACGGATCAGCGGGCTCGTCCGTGAGGCCGCCATCGGTCGCTACCTCGGCGCGAGCGCGTCGACCGAGGCGTTCCGCACGGCGCTCCGGATCCCCAACCTCATGCAGAACCTGCTCGGCGAAGGCGTGCTCTCCGCCTCGTTCATCCCCGTCTACAGTCGCTACCTGGCCGAGGGACGGGACGAGGAGGCCGGTCGGGTCGCGGGCGCTGTGGCGGGGCTGCTCCTGTCGTTGGCAGGGGCGTTGGTCGTCATCGGCGTCGTGTTCGCGCGACCGCTGACCTCGGTCTTCGCCGCCGGGTTCACCGGGGCGAAGTTCGAGCTGACGGTCACGCTCGTCCGCATCATCACACCCGGGGTCGGGGTCCTCGTCCTCTCCGCGTGGTGCCTCGGGGTGCTCAACAGCCACCGCCGTTTCTTCCTGGCGTACGTCGCGCCGGTGCTGTGGAACGCCGCCATGGTCACTGGTCTGGTGGTGGCGGCCGTGGGTGGCGGCACCGGGGCCTCGCTCGCGACCGCCCTGGCGTGGGGCACGTTGGTCGGCGGTGTGCTCCAGTTCGCGGTGCAGTTGCCGGGGGTGCTGCGGCTCGCTTCCGGTCTGCGTCTCAGCGTCGATCGCCACCTCCCGGGCATCAGACGTGTCCTGGCCGCGTTCGGCCCCGTGGTCGTCGGACGTGGGGTCGTGCAGTTGTCCGCGTACGTCGACCTCGTGCTCGCGAGCTTCCTGGCGACCGGGGCCCTGGCGTCGCTCACCTTCGCGCAGACGCTGTACGTGCTGCCCATCAGCCTCTTCGGCATGAGCGTCGCGGCCGCCGAGCTACCCGAGCTCTCGAGCGTCGAGCACCGCGACGCTCCCGTCGTGATCGAGCGGGTCGAGACCGGCCTGCAGCGCATCGCCTTCTACGTCGTGCCGAGCGCGATGGCCTTCGTCGTGCTCGGTGACCTCCTGGTCGGTGCCCTGTACCAGCGGGGCGAGTTCGATCCACGCACGACGACCCAGGTGTGGCTCGTCCTCACCGTCTACAGCGTCGGGCTGCTGGCCAGCACGGCATCGCGACTGCTGCAATCGGCGCTCTACGGCATCGGCAACACCCGCGCCCCGGCCGCGATCGCGACCGTCCGGGTCCTGGTGTCGGCGCTCGTCGGCGTGCTGCTCATGTTCCAGCTCGACCAGTTCCAGCTCAGCGGCTCCGGCGTCGAGCAGGTCGGCGACCTGCCCAACCTCTCCCCCGCGGCCGAGGCCCTGCGGGGCGCGTCGGACAACCTCTACCGGCTGGGCGCTGTTGGCCTCGCCGCCGGAGCCGCCGTCGGGTCCTGGGTGGAGTGGACGCTCCTGCGGAGTGCGGTCCGGCTGCGCTTCGGTCGCGTACGACTCGGAGGCTCGCAGCTCGTGCCCGTGCTCCAGGCGGCCGTGGCCGCCGGACTCGCTGCGTTCGTCACCCGCTTCGTCGTCCGCGGCCTGCCACTGATCCCGGCAGCTCTCGTCGCCGTCGTCGTGACGGGTGGCGTCTACATCCTGGTCGCACGGTGGTTGGCGGTACCGGAGGCCGACGATCTCGTCGACGGCCTCACGTCACGCTGGCGGGGCTAGGGCGCCGACGACCGCGCGGACGGATGCGTCAGCGTCGTCACCGGTGACCACCACACGGGCTACGAGGTGATCGAGCCCAGCAGCGGCGTAGGACTCGAGGGTGGGGCCAGGATCGTCGTCCGGTCCTCCGTACCAGCCGACGACCTGCAGGACGTCGTCGTCGATGGCATCCGCGACTGCAGCCGGACCCCCGTCGCGGTACGCCGACTTGGCCGCGGCGACAGCGTCGCCCAGACCCTGGCGCTCGAAGTGCGACGCGTAGGCGGGCAGCGCGCAGTAGCGCCCGAACTCACGCGCGAGGGCTGCCCGCGCAGCCCCCGTGTCCGCGTCCACCGCGATGCGTACGTACGCCGCCGACCGGACCTCGCGGCCCACGCCAGCCTCCCGGACCGTCCGCACGGCGTCACCCACCGCCGTTGGCGTCGACCAGTTCAACAGCACCCCGTCCGCGGCTTCGCCAGCCAGGGCCAGCATCCGCGGCCCCATGGCAGCGAGGTAGCGGGGCGCGGGAGGCGGGATCGGACTGATGCCGAGGGCGAAGCCCTGGCACCTCAGGACCTCTCCGGCGACGTCTGCGGCCTCCCCACCGGCGAGGACGGCGAGGATGTCGAGCATCTCGCGGGCGGCCGTGAGCGGACGGCGGTAGTCGGCCCCGTGCCACGGTCCCGCGGTCGCCGGGTGTCCAACGCCGAGACCGAGCAGGAACCGGCCCCCGGTGGCCTCCTGCAGGGTGGCTGCAGCCATGGCGAGCTGTGCCGGCGATCGTGACCAGATCGGCACGACCCCGATGCCCACCTCCAGACGGTCCGTCGCGTACGCCCACTCGCGGCACTGCAGGAGGGCGTCGCGGCCCGCTGCCTCGTTGGTCCACAGCGACGCGTACCCCGCAGCCTCGACGGCACGTGCCAGGTCGCGCTGCACCCCCGCCGGCAGATCCTCGCTGACCCCGATGCCGACCCGCATGGCTTCAGTAGCCCTCCGAGGCGGCGGAGGGATCGAGGATGCGGATGAGCTGCTCCTGGAGGTACGCGAGGTGATCCATCACCATGATCGCCCACGCTGCGGGGTGGTCCTCGTCGACATCGTTGCGGTCGAGCTCGCTGATACCGACGCGTGCTCCGAGCGCGAGCCGGATGTCGTTCAGCACACCGAGCACGAGGCTCGGCTCGTCATCGACGAGATCGACGCGTACCCGACCCCCGCGCGAGCGGCCGCGGTCGACGATGTCCATCAGCGCGTCGAGTGCTTCGATGCGTTCGGCCAGCAGGTCCTCGAAGATCAGGGCTCGCACCTCGGCGTCGACGAGATCGTCCTCGGGTGCGCACGGAGGGAAGAGCCGTGCCATGACCGGATCGGCTGGATCGGGGTCGGCGAGCCAACGGCGTAGCTCCTCGTGGAGCCCGCGCAGCAGCGCCACCTCGCCGTCATCGAGCTCCATGCGCACCGCGTGCCCGTGCCGACGGAAGGAGGGGGTCATCGGCTGCGTTGCATCGTCGCCTGCAGCCCGTGGGCGTGCAGCTGGTGGACGTGCATCTCGGCCATCTCGCGTGGCTCCGTCGCGACGAGGGCCTTGCCGCGGTGGTGCACCTCGAGCATCAGCTTGCGGGCGACCGCCTCCTCGAACCCGAAGATCTTGCGGAAGACGTACACGACGTAGGACATCAGGTTGACCGGATCGTCCCAGACGATGACGTCCCAGGGGCCGTCGGGTCGCACCTCGTCGTGGGTCTCGGCCTCCCGCTCGCGGACCGGCGCGGTCGTCGGTCCGGAAGGGAAGCTCCCAGCTGAGGCCACGGTTCGCCGGTCAGCGTCGGCGGCGACGTGCCTGTCGCGCCTGCCGGTCGCGCTCCTCGAGCTCGTCCCAGCTCGGCGGGGCGTTCATGACCCGTCCGACCGGGTTGTCCGGTGGAGCTTCGCGGACGACCTTGACCTCGACCGCGTTCCAGCGGCGGTGGGTCGGCTCGCTCTCGGCGGCCTCGAACTCGACCACGTCACCGCTACGGAGGGTGGCGCCTCCCTCGACGGCATCTGAGCGGACGTGCAGGTCGCGGCCATCCTCGTCGGAGACCACGACGCCGAAGCCGCGCTCGGCGTCGAAGTTCTTCACTCGTCCCGTCGGCATGGGTGATCCTCGTGCTGGAGAGGGGTCCGGTCGTGGGTGCGGGGCGTCACCCCGTGGAGGGAGCGTGGTCAGGGCGTCCCGACCGACGCGACCGACGCCCGTCGTCGCGGCAGAGCGTACCCGACCACCCCTGCCCGCCGCACCGCGCGGAGCCTCAGCCCTGGGCCGCAGCCCACCTGCGTGCGGCGTCGAGCACCTCGTCGGTGAGACCGGCGGCGAGAGCGGCGACCGGCGATCGATCCTCCAACCGCCTCTGGTCCTGGTGGAACCACGCGGCCGCCTCCTCGTCGGAGACCCATCCCTGCAGGATCCGCAGCGCGTCCACCGCGGTGCCGACTGCCATCGCGGGGTCGATGGGAGCGTGTTGGATCCGATCGACGGCGTCGTCGCCGATCACCGCGCGCAGCTCGTCCTCGTCGTCGAGCGGGTCGTCGCGGT
This sequence comes from Actinomycetota bacterium, assembly GCA_019347575.1. Lineage (NCBI taxonomy): Bacteria > Bacillati > Actinomycetota > Actinomycetota bacterium. The sequence continues at coordinate 86,254 of JAHWKY010000009.1, forward strand.
ACACGGCGGCGTCAGCCCGCTCTGCGCAGGGCCTCGTGCTCCTCCTCGCACTCGCGCACGAACGTCTCCGCAGCCTCGATGCGGTCGCCGAGTCGGGCGAGCTCATCCGTGATCGTCTCGTGACGGACCTTCAGGACGTCGCCGAGGAGGCGATCCGTATGCAGCAACGCGCGTCGTAGCTTGGGGTCGACGTGTGCGTCCAGGGCGTCCCCCTCGGCGACGAAGCGCTGGAGGCGCAGGCGCTCGTGTTCCAGGAACTCGCCGTAGCGCCGAAGGGCGTCGAGCTTGTCGCGGGCCCGTAGCAGCGTGAAGTACGCCGCCTCCACGTCCGACCGTGCGACCCTGGCCATCGTCACCTCCCCGTCCCTCAGGCCAGTGATTCGGCCCGCTTCTTCAGTCCCTTCAGCCCGGTGTCCAGGATGCGCTTCGCCCCCCGCTTCTTCAAGAAGCCCGGCAGGGGGATGTCGAAGTCGACCTCCAACGTGTAGCGCACGTGGGATCCATCGCCGTCGGGCGTGACCTCGTACTCGCCGTCGAGCTGGTTGATCTGCTCGCCCTCGACCAGCTCCCAGGTGACGTTGTCGTCGCCGTAGGTGTACGTCAGGGTGTAGGAGACCTGCAGGACCTTGGCGTCGACCTTGAACCTCGCTCTGGTCGGCCGGCCATCGTCATCGCGTTCCTGGACATCGACGTCCTCGACGCCCTCGGCCCATTGCGTGTACGCCTCGAGGTCGTCGATGACGTTCCACACCTGCTCGGGCGGCGCCGCCACCGCGATGTCGTCGCTGACCCGCTCACCCATCATCGCCCTCCTCGGTGGCCGGGAGGGTAGCGATGGTCACTCGTCGCGGGGCGAGCCCTCCTCGTCCGATGCGTGGGTGTCAGGGCCGGTGCGCAGCCGGGCGACGCCAGCCTCGAGCTCGCGCAGCGTCCGCACGTCACGGGTGAGGCTGCGCTTGAGTCGGTCGAGGTGCTGGACGGCGTGGCCGAGCACGTCCGGTCCCTCCCCCTCCCACGCCGGGCAGAGCGACCGGAAGTCGCACCACCCGCAGAGGTGGTTCGGTTGCGGGTCGTAGCGCCCGTCGCGGATAGCCGCGACGGTGTCACGCACGGTCCGCCGCGCGCCGTCGAGGTCGATCTCGTGGGTCGGCACGCTCACGCGGACCCCGGCGACGACGAAGTCCAGCGTCACGGCGGCTGGGAGCTGGCCGTAGAGGTGCTCGCAGGCGAGGGCGTAGATCGCGAGCTGGAGCGACCCGCGGACCTTCTCGCGGTCACGGACTCGCTTCGAGGTCTTGTAGTCGATGACCTCGAGCTCACCGGTCTCGGGATCGACGTCGACACGGTCGATGGATCCCACGATCACGGCGACGCCCTCGAACGGCAGCTCGAACCACCGCTCCACGTCGGCGGGCAGCCGGTACGTCGGGGCCTCACGCCGGTGGAAGCGGCGGAGGACATCCTGCGCGAAGCGGTAGTACGCGAGCTGTTCGTCACGATCGACTTCACGGAAGCCGGCCGTGTCCCACGCGTCGTAGAGGAAGCCCAGCAGCTCGTCCACGCTCGGCGGGGTGGGCAGCTTGCGGTCGTAGAACCGCTCGAGCGCGGTGTGGATCGACGTCCCGAACGAGAGGGCCGGGGCCGGCTCGCCCGGGATGCGGTCGATGTAGCTGAAACGGAACTCCGCGGGGCAGCGGCGGTAGGTGTCGATGCGGCTGAACGACAGCCGCAGGCGCCCCAGATCGTCGTACATCGGCGGTGCGGTGGGCTCGAACCGATCCAGCTCGGGCCCGAGCTCGTGGTCGTCGAGGAGCCGCAGCGCGGCCGCCTGCCCGCCGGTCACCTCTCCACCTCGCCGCTCGTACTCGCTGTCGCCTCGAACCGCCGAGACGGTACCCGCCCCGTCACCTGGTCCCACGTATCCCCGACGGACCCTGTGGAGGAGCCGGTGTCACGCGCCCCGGCTCATCGTGCCGTGTTCGCGCCGAGCAGCTCGAGCACGCGGTCGTGGACGTGACCGTTGCTGCTGACCCCGCTACCGCCTGCCGCGGTAGCGTCCCCGTGGACGTCGGTGAACCGGCCCCCCGCTGCCTCGACGATCACCTTCACGGCTGCGAGGTCCCACAGGCTGACCGCCGCCTCGACCGCCGCCTCGATCGAACCCGACGCGACCAGACAGTGCTGCCAGAAATCACCGAACCCGCGTTGGCGCCGGGTGTGCTCGTGGAGGTGGTCGAGGAAAGCGCCGTAGCCCTCGCGCCGGAAGTAGGTGAAGCCGCCGACGCTCACCTGTCCCTCGGCGAGATCGCGGATGTCCGACACCTCGATCCGTGCCCCGTTGTGGTGCGCCCCTCCCCCGGCGATGCCGTCCCACCGCGAAGCGAGGGCCGGGGCGCTGACCACGCCGACGACGGGCTCATCGTCGATCGCCAAGGCGATGAGCGTCGCGAAGACGGGGATGCCGACGATGAAGTTGTTGGTGCCGTCGATCGGGTCGACGATCCAGGTTGGCGCCCCGTCGGGTCCGATGCGTCCGTGCTCTTCCCCGAGGACGGCGTGACCCGGGTACCTGGCCGCGATCGCGTCACGCAGCGCACGTTCCGTCCCGACATCCGCATCGGTGACGGGGCTCCCATCGCGCTTGGTCCGAACCTCCATCCCGTGGCGGAAGGCCGGCAACGTGAGGTCATCGGCGCGATCCGCGAGCTCGTGCGCGAAGCTCAGGAACGCGTCGAGGTCGGACACGCGTCGATCAGCCCCAGTCGAACGCGACGTCCTCGTAGCGGACTATGATGTCGTTGGGCTGGACGGTGAGGGTGACCTCCTCACGCGGCACCCACAGCGGGATGCACGGGCCCTGTCCCGCGTGCCCCATGAGGCAGATCAGGATCTCGCCTTCGTCGTTCACCCCGATGATCTGCCGTGCGTACGACAGCAGCTCGTGGAACTCGGCGTTCCCCGCGCGGCGCTTGTGGTAGTCGGTCGCCCAGCGGGCCTCCGACTTGCCGAAGTTCGCGATCATCTGTCCCGCCGCGACCTTCGTCAGACCCTTCAAGCTGCGCACGAGCTTGAGCGGCTTGTCCTGCTTCGGGGTCTTGCCCACACGCACGGCTGCGGTGGGTTCGCCGAGAGCGCCCGGCAGGTCCGACAGCTCGAAGTTGCCCGCTGCCTGCGCCGCCTTCTGGCGCTCGACGGGGATCTCGACCTCGATCTTGGTGGCCACGCGTGACTCCTGCGGGTGGGCGTGTGGGGACTGGGATGGCGTTGGCCGCAAGGATACGGGCTGCCCGGCGGGACGCCGACCGGGACGTGAACCAACCGCCCTAGCTACGCACCCCCAACGGGATTCGAACCCGTGTCACCACCTTGAAAGGGTGGGATCCTGGACCGCTGGACGATGGGGGCTCGGGGGCGGGAAGGTACCGCAGGGCCATCTCAGGACCGGACGGCGACCGACCGCGGGTGCGGACGCGTGGAGCCGTGTCGGTGGGTCACGCCCCACACGAGCACCCGCCACAGGGCCTCGAACACGATCGCGCGGCTGATCTTGCTCGCCCCGTGGCTGCGTTCGACGAACCGGATCGGCACCTCGGCGATCCGGAACCCCTCCCACCACGTGCGCAGGGCGGTCTCGAGCTGGAACGAGTAGCCCTCGGAGCGCAGGTCGCCGAGGTCGATCTCCTCGAGCACCTCCCGGCGGTAGGCGCGGAACCCGCTCGTCGCGTCGCGCACCGGGATACCGGTGACCGCCTGTACGTAGCGGTTCCCGCCCTTCGAGAGCGCCCGTCGGTGCCAGGGCCAGTTCTCGACCTCGCCGCCGTCGACGTAGCGGCTCCCCACCACCAGATCGGCGGAACCGGTCGCCTCGAGCAGCGCCGGGAGTTGCTCGGGCAGGTGCGACAGATCGGCGTCCATCTCGACGAGCACGTCGTAGCCCACCTCCAGGCCGCGACCGAGGCCGAGGCGGTAGGCCGAGCCGAGACCGCTCTTGCGTTCGCGGTGCAGCACCGTCACGCGCTCGCTGCCGCCCGCGAGCGCGTCGGCGATGTCGCCGGTGCCGTCCGGGGAGCCGTCGTCGACGATGACGACGTCGACCGGAGCGACCGCGAGGACGCGATCCACCAGCGACTCGAGCGTTCCACGCTCGTTGTACGTGGGGATCACCACCAGGGCGGTGCTCACGTGTCCAGCTCCTGACGTGCACGGCGGCGCGCGACCCACGACGCGGCGGATGCGATGACGAGCACGAGCACCGCGAAGCGGGTGACCAGTCCGGTGACGTCTCCGACGCGGAGGAACACCGTGCTCTGGGACACGACGGGGAGGTCAGCGCGGATCGCGGCGGCAGTGTAGAGGTCGGTCTGCTGGGTCACCGAACCGTCAGGCGAGGCGAACGCCGACACGCCCGACAGCGACGCGTGCACGACCCACCGGCCGGTCTCCACCGCCCGCATCCGCGACTGTGCGAGGTGCTGCGCCGGCTCGCTGCTGCGCCCGAAGGAGGCGTCGTTCGTGGACGCGAGCACGAGCCCCGCGTCACCGGCCAGCACGTTGCTGCGGACGATCTCGGGGAACAACGTCTCGAAGCAGATGGCCACCGCGACGTTGACGTCACCCAGGTGCAGCGTCTGTGGGCCGTCACCCGGCAACCCATCCCGCGGTACCTGGCGGAAAGGGCCGATGTCACCGATGAGCCACCGCCACGGGACGTACTCGCCGAAGGGGACGAGGCGCCGCTTCACGTAGCGATCGACGATGTTGCCCGACCCGTCCACGACGATGGCGGTGTTCAGGAAGGTCCCGGGACGGGGACCGTCGAGGTTCACACCGACGATGAAGTTCCCACCCACGACCTCCGCTCCGCGTTCCAGGTACGGCAGGAGGTCGGCGCCGCGTTCGGTCGTGGGATCGCGGTCGATGCTGCTCTCGGGCCACACGGTCACATGGGGCCGTCCCTGCCGAGCAACGCTGCGTTCCGTCAGTTCGACGAGCTGAGCGGCGATGATGCGGTCGATCTCCCTCCCCGGCAGTGCGCGTTCCTCAGCGTCGTTGCCCTGCACGGCGAGCACGTCGACGGTGCGTCCCGACGTGCCCGGCGCGGCCGGTTGCACCAGCAGCGGACCAGCGAGCCCCAGGGCGACGGCCGTGGCGCCGGCCGCGAACCGGACACGATCGCCACCTCGGGCTCGATCCGACACCAGTAGGGCGAGCCCAGCCGCGGTGAGGACCGTCAGCAGCGTGAGGCCTCGGACACCGCCGACGCGGGCGAAGGCGAGGAACGGTGAACCGAGGTGGGCGTACCCGAGGCCGCCCCAGTCGAACCCGTTCAAGGGGAACAGGCCCCTCCACGCCTCGAGGCCCGTCCACGCGACCGCGGCGACGAGTGGGAGGAGAGGCCGGTCCGACCACCGCGCGACCAACGCCGCGAAGACCCCCGTGAAGGCGGCCTCCAGCAGCCCTAGCACGAGCCACGCGACGTGCCCCGCGGGGTTGGCCACCCAGATCAGCAGCGGCAGGAACGTGACGAGGCCGGAGACCAGGCCCAGCGAGAAGGCCGTCGGGGCGGTGTCGCCGTGTTGACGGGCCCAACGAACGACCAGCAGTAGCAACGTCACCTGCAGGTACGCCAGAGGCCACCAAGCCCACGGCGGGTGGGCGAGCCAGCCGGCGAGACCCGAGACGCCCGCGAGCGCTAGGAGACCAGCCGACCGCCGACGGTCACGCGCAATCGCGACAGAGCTGGTTGCGCTTGTCGGCGAGCTGGCTGCCGGCCTTGACGAGGAAGCAGGAGCGGCAGATGAACTCGCCCTCCCGGAGTCGGTCGGCGTCATCGTCCTCATCGTCCTCATCGTCGACGACGACGTCGACCTCGTCGTCATCGAAGCCGGCGAGAACGTCAAGCTCCTCGTCCTCGGCGACGTCGTCCTCGTCCGCCTCGACGTCCTCGACCGGGACCTCGAGCGGTTCGTCGTCGGGTTCGGTGAAGTCGGGTGCGAGTTCCTCCTCGAGCTCGGCGATGGCTTCCTCGTCGAGCTCGTCGTCGTCCTCTTCCTCTTCCTCGTCGCCGGCCTCCTCGAACTCCTCGAGCTCGACGTCCTCCGCGTCCTCCGCACGCTTGCGGGCCACACCTCGCTCCTGGTTCGACCGTCCGGGACTTCGAGCGCGCGCGTTGTACCGCGTGCGCGGACGGGGCGCAAACGTGTCGGTGTGGACCGGGGGGCTCCGGAGAACCGGTTCTCCAGAGCCCCCCGTCGACTCGTGCTCCGTCGTGCCGTTGGGTCCGGCCGCGGCCTGGCGGTGGCGCGACGCGTTTTCTACTGAGCGCGCTCGGAACACGGGAGGTCGGGTAGCGAGCTGACGCGGGCCCCGTCGCGATCCGCCCCCCACGTCGTCGGACCCACCTCCTCACGGAACCGGGTCGTAGGGTGGTCGCGGTCGGCGCCACCGTCAAGGGTCCTGGCGACTCGACCGCGGAGGTGTCCGCTGACCGGACACCACTGCCCGCGCACGGCTCAGCGTCCTCAGGCGCGCTGACGGTCAGCTGGTGTCACGCACGTCCCCGCGGCGCGGACGGCGACCAGCGGATCGTCCAGGATGCTCGCCGCGGAACCGGACACTTCGGGCTCCGCCCGCGCGTACACCACGCACTCGAACACCATGTGCCGCGACGTCCGCCCCTCCCGATCGATGCGACCGCGGACCTCGACGAAGTCGCCCGCCACGACCGGGGCGAGGAACTCGATCTCCTCGTAGGCACGGAACAGGCCCTCGTCGCCGTCCCGGCGCACCAGCAGCTCCGTCGCCACGTCGCCGAACAGCATCAGCGCGTGCGCCCCGTCGATCAGGCCACCGCCGTAGTGCGCATCCGCGGCTGACAGCCGGCGCCGGTGCACGACCTCCCAACCCTCGGTCATGCCTCTCCCCTTGAGGGGGGAGGGGCCGGCGTTGCCGGCCTGGGGGGTGATGTCTGATCGGTCATGCCTCCCCCCTTGAGGGGGGAGGGGCCGGCGTTGCCGGCCTGGGGGGTGATGTCTGATCGGACCGTGCGACCCCGACACGAGCGGCGAGCGCGTGCGCGAGGTAGCTGGCGACCTCCCGCGGTGTCGTCCCCGCCCCGAACACCGCGTCCAGGCCGAGCTCCGCGGCCAGAGCGGGCTGTAGACGGGGTCCACCGGCGATGACGATCACCCCGTCACGGATCCCGGCGTCGACCAGGTTCGTCACCAGGCGCGCGAGGTGGTGTCGGTGGGCATCGCGTTGCGTGACGACCTGGCTGACCAGCAGCGCGTCCGCACGACGGTCCTGTGCGATGCTCACCAGCTCCTCCGAACTGACCTGAGCGCCGAGGTTGTGGATCTCGAGCTCACGGTAGTACTCCAGGCCCTTGTCGCCGGCGTAACCCTTGAGGTTGAGGATGGCGTCGAGTCCCACCGTGTGTGCGTCGGTCTCGATGCATGCTCCGAGCACGATGCACCTGCGCTTGAGGACCTCGCGGATGCGCTGGTCGACCTCCTGGGGCGACAGCAGGGGGTACCGACGCTCCTCCACCTCCAAAGCGTCCAGGTCGATGTCGTGCAGGACGGCCCCGTAGACGACGAAGAACGTGTAACCGGGCGTCAGCTGCTCCATGTGGGCCACGAACGCGGGGTGCACGCCCATCGCATCGGCCAACGCGAGTGCCGCCGCCCGCCCGAGCGGACCCGCCTCGACCGGCAGCGTGAAGGACACCTGTACCCGGCCGTCGTCGGTGGTGTCCCCGTAGGGCCGGATCGTCGTCACGCGGTCCCCCCCTCCAGCAGCTCGGTCACCGGATCGAGGTAGGTGTCGGTCTTCGCGATGACCCCCTCGAGCCCGCGCCCGCCATCCTCGGGGCGGGGGGTGTTGCCGAAGACGCCCTCCCCGATCGCACGGAGCAGTCCCTCATCGGCGAGCTGATGCAGCAGCGTGACCGCGTCGCCCAGGACCTGGTGCGCTCGCTCGGCGACGGGCCCGTCCTTCGCGGGACGGAACTCGGCCGCCAGGCCCCTGGTCGCGTCCCGGACGTAGCGGACGTTCTTCAGTGCCAGGCTGCGATCCGACAGCCACGGCGTCTGCACCCCCTCGGTCAGCATCCCGACCAGGATGATGCTCTGGCCGGTGAGCACGCCCACGAGGTTGAAGAACCCGTCGAGCAGGTAGCCGGTGAAGACGTCGCCGGTCATGTGTTTGGTGGGCGGCATGTACTTGAGGGGGTACCCCGGGAACAGCTCGCGCACGAGCGCGGCGTGCGCCACCTCCAGCGTCACCTGGTCGGGGTACGCCGGATCGATCTCGAAGGCGTGGCCGAGACCGATCTGCCATGGCTGGAGTCGGGTGTCCAGAGCGAAGCGCTCGTTGAGCAACTGGCTGGCGATCACGGTGTGGGCGGCCTCGACCGCATCGGCGGTGGTGAGGTAGTTGTCCTCGCCGGTGTTGATGACGATCCCAGCGCGGGCGTGGACGCGGCGGCTGAAGTACTGGTCGATGAAGGTCCGCCTGGGGTTTATGTCGCGGAAGATGATCCCGTAGAGGCAGTCGTTGAGCATCATGTCGAGGCGTTCGAGGCCCGCCATCGCCGCGATCTCGGGCATGCACAGGCCCGACGCGTAGTTGGTCAGGCGCACGTAGCGTCCCAGCTCCTCCGACACCTCGTCGAGCGCGCGGCGCATGCGCGCGAAGTTCGCCTGCGTGGCGTAGGTCCCCGCGAAGCCCTCGTGCGTCTCCCCTTCGGGAACGTGTTCGAGCAACGACTGGCCGGTGGAGCGGATGACGGCGATGATGTCGGCGCCCTGCCGGGCCGCCGCCTGCGCCTGCACCACGTCCTCGTCGATGTCCCCGGTGGCGACGATGAGGTAGATCCACGGCTTGGGCGGGTCACCGAGGCGATCGAGCAGCTCGTCACGCTCCGACCGGCGCCGATCGAGCAGTTCGACGACGTCGCGTGCCGCACCCCGCGCCTCGTCGGTGGCGGTCCGCCGCTCGTAGTCGGACCAGTCGCTCGGGACGCGGAGGGACCCATCCGCCAGACCACGCATGGCGCCAGCAGGATCCGTGCCGGCACGCGCCGCAGCGACGAAGATGGGCAGGGTCACGCCGTGATCGAGGGCGCCTGCCGCAGCGACCTTGTCGACGAGGTGGTTGACCCAGGGGATCCCCTCGGTGTCCGCGCCCGTGAGCCCGTACAGCCGCGCCAGCGCCCGTTCGATCGAGACGGTGGTGTGCGCCGCGCACAGATCGCGGACCGGTGCGACCGCTGCCGCCGCCAGCTCACGCGCCTCGTCCACCAGTCCGGGATCGAGGTGCAGGAGCGCGGTCACGGTGCGGAAGCCTCCTCGGTGGTGGCGGCGGAGCGTACGCGGGGCGCGTCGTCCCAATGCGGGAGCGAGGCGTCGCCGTGCGTCACGCGCCCCTTCAGCAGGGTGAGGACGCAGTGGGCCCCGGTGGGATCGTCGGCGGCGTAGGGGTCACCGTCCCAGACCGCGACGTCGGCGCGCATGCCCGCGCGGATCGTGCCCACCCACCGGTCCTGGCGCGCCGCGTGCCGTCCCCCGAGGGTCGTGGCCGAGACGGCTTCGAGCCGGGTGATCGCGTGCCGCTCGTGGGCGCGGTTCTCGGCGGCCCGCACGACGCCCCAGGGGTCCATGGGCGTCACGTTCGCGTCGGACCCGAACGCCAGGGGGACGCCCCGGTCGGCCAGCGCGCGGTAGGGGTTCATCCAGGACTCGCGTTCGGGTCCCAACCGTCGTTCGTACAGTTTGCCGGGCCCTCCCCAAACGGTATCGAACGGTGGTTGTGCACTGACGACCAGTCCGAGGTCGGCGACCTCGTCGAGCAGCTCGGGCGGGAGCACCTCGGCGTGCTCGATGCGGTGGCGCAGCCGCCGTACACCGAACTCGAGGTAGTCGGGTAGCTCGTCGTCGACGCGGCGCCAGCACCGCAACGCCTGCGCGATGGCCGCATCCCCGATCGCGTGCACCCCGACCTGCACCCCGGCGTGGGTCGCCTCTCGGAACAGGTCGATGACGGTCTCGTCGTCGTACTCGAGGTGGCCCTGCTCGTGTGGCGCATCGGCGTACGGTTCGGACAGCGCCGCCGTGTGCGATCCCAGCGAGCCGTCGAGGAAGAGGTCACCACCGATCTGCTTCAGCTCGCGTTCGACCACGAAGCTGAGGTCGAGCCCGCCCCAGTAGGCGATCACCTCGATGGGCCAGTCGCCCGCCAGCCAGGCATCGAAGTCGGCGTCGCCCATGATGTCGGGGCCACCCATCTCGTGGACCGAGGCGATGCCGAGCGCGGCAGCGTGCTCGCCGACGCGGATGCGGGCTGCACGCAGCTCGCTCTCGGTCATCGCCCCGATGCTCCACCTGCGGATGATGTGGTTCGCCTCGCGTCGCAGCACACCGGTCGGGTCGCCGTGTGGGTCGCGTTCGATCCCCTCAGCTCGCGCGAGTGGTGCCGCGGACAGCGTCTTGCGGTCGACCAGACACGAGTGGCCGTCGACACGGCTGAGGTAGACGGCCATGCCGTGCCCGGCTTCGAGCAGTTGATCGGGGTCGGGCAGCTCGTCCGCGAACGCGTGCGGGTCGTAGCCGTGTCCCCACACGACCCGTCCGTCGTGTTGGGCGGAGTAGGTCCGGACGGCGTCGAGCAGCTCGGCGCCACTCGACGCGCGCGACAGATCGAGGCCCGAGAGCGTGATCCCGGTGGACGTGAGGTGGACGTGCGCGTCGACGAACGCCGGCCCGATCGTGCAGCCGGGGAACTCGATCCGCTCACCGTGCCCGGGTGCCTCATCGGGATCATCGCCGACCCAGACGACGCGCTTGCCCCGTACGAGCACGGCGCGGGCGCGGTAGCGGCCGTGCCCGAGCGTCACGATGCGGTCGGCCACGAGCAGGGTCCCGCGCGCGCCCTCACGGCCAGAGCTCGTCATCGTTCGCTCTCCACCTCGGGTGCTGGACCGACCCCGGCGCGCCAGCGGAACACGTCGAGCAAGGCCGCGTGGCGCCGCACCAGGTCGAGAGCCGCGGCGGCGTGACCCGGCACGTAGCCGTTGCCGATGACCATCGTCAGGTCCGCGCCCAGTCCCTCCGCTCCCAGGGCAGCGCGCGCGAACGAGGTGGCCATCGAGAAGAACACGACCGTGCCCCCGTCCCGCGTCGCGAGGAGGGCGCCACCCTCGGCGTCGGGGACGTCGACACACACCGCCGTCAGGTCCGCCTTCGCGCCGAGGACACGAGTCACCGCTTCCGCGGTCATGACCGGGTCGCGCGCGTCGGCGATCACCGCCCTCGCCGCACCGACGGCATCCACGATGCGCGCGTCCTGCAGGGTCGGCACCACCGCGGCCACCGCGGCGGCTCCCCGCTCCTGCGCCGCGACGCACGCGAGCGACCCCGACTTGCCCGAGCCACCGATGATCGCGACGCGATCGCCCCCTCGCACGTGTCGGGAGACCAGCGCGGGCGCCCCCGCCACGTCCAGGACCGACAGCACCACGGCGACGTCGAGGTCGTCGGGAACCACCGCGAACGGGGAGCGCGCGAAGACGATGGCGTGCCCGCGAGCCGGCACCACCTCGCTCCCGCCGTCCCAGTCCGAGACGGAGGCGAGCCACAACGGGGTCAAGGTCAGCGACACGAGCGTGGCGACACGCGTGCCGATGGCCGGGGCGTCGGATCGGTCTGGGTGCACCTCGGCGACGCGTCCCACCAGCATGCCGCCGGATCCCGTTACCGGGTTCTGGACCTTGCCACGCTCGGCGCAGATCTCGAGCAACGACGCCCGGAGGCGGCCCGGGTCGCCCTCGTTGACGCCGCGTAACTGGCGGTACGAGGCCGCGTCGAGGCTCAGCAGCTCGAGGTCGATGCGCATCTCGCCAGCGAAGAGGTCAGGACGGTTGTCGAGACGCCAAGCGGCCTGCGGGAGCACCCCGACGGGTTCGATCACCCGGTGCAGTCCGATCGGCGACGCTGGGGACGCCGGTGATGCCGTGGCGACCTCGGGGCCTCCTGTCCTACGCTGAACGAGGCTACCACCGGGGTCGTAGGCTCGACCGGGTTCGCCGATGACGAGCGGGCAGTAAGCCGCTGTTACGGTTGCAGGGTGAGTAGCCACCCCGTCGTGCCCGAGGTCCTCGGCCCCCAGGCCGAGCGGCTCCTGCAGCGCGAGATCACCGACTTCACGACGCTGCTCGAACGCTTCGAGGACGGCGACTGGAACGCCACGACCCGCGTCGGGGACGCGCCGGTGGCACGTCTGGTCCAGCACCTGGCGGAGGGCGGCGACCGCCTCGCCACCGCCATCGAGCGCCGCTACGAGGACGCCGAGCCGGGGCCGCTCCTGCAGCCCTTCGACGACCCGAGCACACCGCCCACGGTCGAACACGAGTCTGCGGACCCCGGTGTCGTCCTCAGCCGGTACCGCGAGCACACCGGGCGGTTGCTGCGGGTGCTGTCGCTGACCCGACAGGCCGACTGGTCCTGGCCGGTCTGGTCGCCACTCGGAGGGCTCGAGACCCTCGCCGAAGCAACGCGTCGGTGGCTCGCCCACCACTTCGTCCACCGCGACGACGTCACGTCGGCGTGCGCCCGGAGGCTGAGCCAGCCCGAGGAGACCGTCCGACTCGTCGTCGAGTTCGTGCTCGACGCGATCGCCCGCCGTGGCGGTGACGCGGTGGAGCCGCCCATCGCCTTCGAGGTCATCACGTCGCTGCCCGGGGCCGGTTCGTGGACGCTGATCTTCGACCGCGACGCGGCTCCACAGCGTGTCGGCACCGTGTGGGACGAGATCATCGGCTCGGTGCAGGACCACCCCGATCACCGCGTCGAACGCGGTCCGGCTGACTACGCACGGGTGCAGGTGACCGGTGCCGGCGATGTCGTGTGGCGGGCGGCGTTCGGGCGAGGCGCCACGTGGGATCAGCTCAGCGTGCACAGCGATGATGCCGGGAAGGGCCTGTGGGCGGCGCTCGTCGGAGCGATGGAGCCGGCGCGTGCCGGTGAGGTCGGTCGCCTCCAGCACTGAGCGGCTACCCGCCGACCGCCACGAGCATCCCGGGGAGAGCCGCGCCGAGGACGAAGAGCGTCACGGCGGTCGCGATCCGGGTGCCGGGGACGGCCTGCTGACGCAGCGTGTCGACGACCGCCGTGATGACCGCGTAGAGCGCGCCGACCGCGCAGCTGATCGCGGCGCCGAGGAGCATGGTGGCCAGTCCGGCGCGCCCGCCCGACCCCTGGGCGGCGACCAGGACCGTCAGCCCGCCACCGATCAGCAGGGTGCCCAACCCCGCGATCCACCACGCCCGGCGCGCGGGGAGGTCACGGTGCGGGACGTCGGCCTGCCGAGGCGTCATCCGCGAGCGAGGTGACGGCCGATGACGAGGCGCTGGATCTGGTTCGTTCCCTCGAAGATCTGCAGCACCTTCGCCTCGCGCATGTAGCGCTCGACGGGGAACTCGCGCGTGTATCCGACGCCGCCGTGGACCTGGACCGCGTCGGTGGTGACGCTCATGGCCGTGTCCGTGCAGAAGAGCTTGCTCATCGACGCGGCGAGGCTGGGGTCCAGACCCGCGTCCTTGCGTGCGGCGGCGTCGCGGTAGAGGGCACGTCCCGCCGCTATCCGTGTCGCCATGTCGGCCAGCAGGAAGCTGAGGCCCTGGAAGTCGATGATGCGGCGGCCGAACTGCTCGCGTTCACGCGCGTATGCGGTGGCCGCATCGAGCGCCCCGCGCGCCAGACCGGTCGCGAGCGCCGCGATGCCGAGGCGGCCGCCGTCGAGGGCCGACAGCGCGATGCGGAAACCGCCGCCCTCCTGGCCCAGGAGCGCCTCGCTCGGTACCTCGACGCCGTCGAGCGCGATCTGGGCCGTCGGGGAGGACCGCAGACCCATCTTGTCCTCCGTGCGCGCGACCGACAGGCCGTCGACATCGGCGTCGACGACGAACGCGGAGATGCCGCCGGCACCTTCGCCGCCGCTGCGGGCGAACACCAGGTAGTGGCTCGCGACCCCACCGTGCGTGACCCACGCCTTCGTGCCGGTGAGCCGCCAGCCGGCATCGGTCCGCTCGGCGCGGCACCGCAGCGACGCGGCATCCGATCCGCTGTCGGGCTCGGACAGGCAGTACGCCCCGAGCCCCTCCCCAGACAGCAGCGGTGGCAGGAGTCGATCCCGCTGCTCCACCCGTGTGTTGCCCGCGATGGCGGTGGCGACGAGCGTGTTGACGGACACGGCCAGCGCCAGGGCGGCGTAGACCCGTGCGAGCTCCTCGACGACGAGCAGGTACGTGCCGAAGGGCTGCTCCCCGCCCCCGGCCCCGCTGGGGAACGGCAGACCGAGCAGATCCATCGTGCCGAGCTGACGGTACAGCTCGCGTGGGAAGCGCTCGTCGCGCTCGTGGTCGGCTGCGGCCGGGGCGACGACATCATCGGCGAAGCGGCGCAGCACCTTGACCAGGGCACGCTGGTCGTCGGTCAGCCGGGCGTCGTCGTCCACGGTCACCCGTCGCGTTCGCGCGCGCTCGCGGGAGTGAGGGACATGAGGATGCGGCGCGGCTCGTAGCCGAGGGACTCGAGGAAGGCCCGGCCCTCGTCGTTGTCGGCGGCCACCGAGATCTCGACCACGGGCACGCGGGTGTCCTCCGCCCACCGCTGGATGGCTTCGATCAGCGCGAAGCCGACCCCGCGACGACGGGCATCCGGCCGCACGAAGACCGGACCCACGGTCGTCCCGTCCGGCCTCAGGCGCCCCGCGGCGTAACCGAGCGGATCCTTCGTCGTGGCGTCGGTGGCCATCCAGTAGATCCCACCCTGCGGGATCGGAGGATCCCACGGCTCGCCGTCCCGACTGCGAGCAGACGACTCCGCCCGGTACTCCGTCGCCAGTTCCCGGATCTCCTCGATGCGGGCGCGACGGACGACCACCTCGCTCACGCCGACACCTCGACCAACTCGTGACTGCGGGTGTTCAACCGTTCGCCGCCCTGGGGCGTCGCGGTGACGATGTCCTCGATCCGCATCCCGAAGCGTCCCGGGAGGTAGATGCCGGGTTCGACGCTGAAGGTCATACCCGTCTCCAGGGTCACTTCGTTGCCCTCGACGAGGTAGGGCTGCTCGTGGACCTCGACGCCGATGCCGTGTCCGGTCCGGTGGACGAAGCGTTCGCCGTAGCCCGCCTCGGTGATGATGTCGCGACAGGCACGATCGACATCCTCGGCCGCCGCTCCCGATCGTGCGGCGGTCACGCCGGCTTCCTGGGCCCGCCGCAGGACCTCGTGGGCTTCGAGGTACTCCGCGCTCACGGGGCCGATGGCGTAGTTGCGGGTCGAGTCGGAGCAGTACCCCTGCCGGACACCGCCGATGTCGACGACGACCGTGTCTCCCGACGCGAGCGTTCGACCGCCGGTCTCGTGGTGAGGTGAGGCCCCGTTCGGACCGCTCGCGACGATGATGAACGCGACCTCGTCGTGGTCCTCGAGGATCAGCTCGGCGATGTCACGGCCGACCTCGTCCTCCGTCCGTCCCGGCGTGAGCAACGCGCCGACCTGCGCGTGGACCCGGTCGATCGCCTGGGCCGCGGCTCGCAGCAGCTCCAGCTCCTCCTCCGTCTTCACGATCCGCAGGCGCGTCGTGACCTCGCCGCCCTCGGTCCACGACGCCTCGGGCAACGCCATCTGGAGCCGGAGGAGGAAAGACGACCACAGCTGGTCCTGGACCGCCAGGGTGGCCTCCCGTTCGACCCCGGCGCCGGCGAGGACGTCACGCACGTTCGCGATGGGGTCCTCGTGCTCCTTCCAGGTGCGCAGCTCGACCAGCTCGGTCGCGCCGCTGGAGGCGGCACGGGGCGCCTCGAGCTCAGGAACCAACAGGCTCGCGTCGTCGGCTTGCGGAACGACCAGGAGCGTGAGGCGTTCCATCGCAAGGGCGTTGTAGCCCGTCAGGTAACGCAGGTCGGCGCCGGGGCCGACGAGGAGCGCCCCGAACCCGAGCTCGCCGAGGACCTCGCGGGCTCGATGCAGACGGGCGGAGTCGGCCATCCGGTGCTCCTCCTTCGCGCCCGCATCCTAGGTGGCCTGACCCCGGGCGGCCCGACCGGGACCGCCTACGATCGCGCCGTCGGAGGTACGACGCTGCTGCTCGACCGCGAGGACGCCCTCGATCGCGTCACGGACGCCCCGGTGGACGTCCTGGTCATCGGAGGAGGCATCACGGGGGCAGGCATCGCCCTCGATGCGGCCACGCGCGGGTACCACGTGGCGTTGGTTGAACGCGCAGACCTCGCCTCGGGAACGTCGTCGAAGTCCTCGAAGCTGATCCACGGAGGGGTCCGCTACCTCGAGCAAGGCGACGTCGGACTCGTCTACGAAGCCGCACGGGAACGGGAGCGGCTGCGGCGCCTGGCTCCCCACCTGGTGCGGCCGCTGGGCTTCGTCGTCCCCGTCAACAGCGCGCGGTCATCCGTGCTCCTGCGCCTGGGCCTGATCATCTACGACGGCATGCTCGGACTGCGCAACGTGCGCCGCCATCAACGCCTCGGTCCGGCCGCGGTCCAGGACGCCGTTCCCGGGCTGCGTCGCGGAGCCGATCACGGCGGCTACCTCTACGTCGACTGCCGCACCGACGACGCGCGACTGACCCTCGCGGTGGTCCAGCGAGCACGTCGGATGGGGGCCGCGGTGGCCAACCACACCGAGGTGGTCGAACTACTGCGTTCGGGCGATCGGGTCGTGGGGGCGACGGTGCGCGACCGGCTCAGCGGCGCGGAGCGGGACGTGCGTGCCCGCTGGGTCGTCTCCGCGACCGGTGTGTGGGCCGATCGGGTCCGTGGGTTGGCCCCGGGCCGCGGGGCAGGCTGGTTGACCCCCTCGAAGGGCGTCCACCTCGTCCTGCGCGGGGTGGACGTCCCGCTCCGACGTGCCGTCATCGTGGACAGTGGGGCGCGCGATCGACGCCGGGTGTTCCTGGTCCCCTGGGGCGAGCAGGTCTACGTCGGAACCACCGACGAGCCGCACGGCGGCAGCGTGGACGAGATGCGGCTCGACCCACCGGAGGCTGGGTACCTGCTGCATGCCGTCAACGCATCGTTCGGAACGACGCTCGCCCTGCGTGACGTCGTCGGGGCGTGGGCCGGCCTGCGTCCGCTCCTGCGCGGCCAACAGGAGGCGGCATCCGCGGCATCCAAGGACCTGTCACGGCGCCACGCGATCTTCGAGGACCCCGTCGGCCTCGTCACCGTCACGGGCGGAAAGCTGACGACCTACCGGCAGATGGCACAGGACGTCGTCGATCGTCTGGCGGCGGCTGATGGCAACCGACGCCGGTGCGTGACGAGCCGGATCGCGCTCGGAGCCAGGGGGACCGTCGCCGACGGGCTCGGGCGCGCACGCGCGGTCGCGCGGACCTGGGGGGTCGGCGATGACGTGGCGGCTGCGCTCTACGCCCGGCACGGCGATGCCGCACCAGCGGTCCTGAGCGCGTGCATCCGTGACGGCGAGGCGGAAACCCTCGTGCCTGACCTGCCCTACCTGGTCGGAGAGGTGCGGTGGGCGGTGCAGCACGAACTCGGCCGCACGCTCGATGACGTGCTCCAGCGCCGCACCCGGGTCTCCTTGCGACACGCGTCCGCGGGCGGTGCTGGGATCGACCGAGCCGCTGCCGTGATGGGCACGGTCCTGGGCTGGGACGACGCCGAACGGCAGCGCCAGGTCGACGACTACCTCGGCCGCGTGCGAGCAGAGCGCGGGGTCGTGCCCCTGCGACAGATCGAGACGCTCAGATCTTGAGGTTGAGCGCCTTCGGCAGCAGATCGAACGTCGCCGGCGTCGTGCCCAGGACCTCGCCGTCCGCTTCGATCACGAGCGGGTGCGCCGCTTCGATGCGCACGGTCGAGGACTGCCACTCGCGGACGTCGGCGTCCGACAGGTGCTCGCCTGTGCGCAGCTTGTTCGTCTTCAGGAACACATCCTTCGCGCTGCCACGCCACACCTGGACGTTGAACGTGCCATCGTCCGGGATCGCGCGGGGCGCGACCTTGAGGTTGCCACCGAAGAACTGACCGTTGGCGACGATCACGTTGCTGATCGGCTCGTCGACCTCGGTGTGATCGATCGTGACCTGCGCCTGCACCAGGTCGAAGCTGCGGATGGCTCCGACGATAGCGAGCAGGTAGCGGGCCTTGCCCAGCCAGCGCGGGTAGCCGTTGGCCTTCTGCGTCACGACGCCGCCGTACCCGGCCTCGGCGATGTTGGCGAACAGGTGGACCGCCTCACGGCCGTCGTCCCCGAGTAACCGCACCCGGCCGACGTCGATGGGGTACAGCGTCTCACCATCGAGGTGACGAGCCAACTTCTCGGGGGCGCGGTCGAGTCCGAACGTGCGGACGAAGTCGCTCCCTGAACCGGCCGGCACGGCACCGAACGCGAGGGCCTCGGGCGCCGTGCCGCTCTCGATGTCGACCAGTCCGTTGACGACCTCGTGGATCGTGCCGTCTCCGCCCACCGCGACGACGAACCGACGTCCGTCAGCGACGGCATCGCGGGCGAGGACGGTCGCGTGGCCCGGTCCCCGGGTCACCGCGATGTCGTGCACCAGGCCGCGGGCCGTGAGCGCCTCGCCCAGTCGACGAAGCACGGCATCGCGGCCACGTCCCGCCTGCGGGTTGGCGATGAGCAGCATCGGACCGAAGGGACTGCTCACGTCACCTTCCCGATGCGATCGGCGACCAGTTCGATCAGATCGCGCACGTCGACCCCGGCGGCTCCGAGGTGTTCACGCGCTGCAGGGCACGAGGTCACGGTGACATCCGCGGCCGCACGGAGCTGGGCAGACCGGCGCCCCGCGACCTCAGCCGCAGCCTCGGGCTCGAGGCGCGGGAACTCCATCCCTGCGCCGCTGCAGTGCGTGTCGGCGCCGGCCCCCTCGGGTTCGGCGACGTGGATCCCGAGGGTGCCGAGCAGGTGCCGGGGCGCCGCGGTGACCGACTCGGTGCGCGCGAGGACGCAGGGGTCGTGCCAGGTGACCTCGAGCCCGGTGCCCGTGTCGGGAGCGATGTCGACCCTTCCTCCGCTGACGACACCGGCGATGTAGGAGACAGCGTCCACGACGTCGCCACTGGCTGCGGCGCGGACGCTCGGCAGGCAGTGGGGATCGAGCACGACCGTGCGCGCCCCGTCGTGCGACCCCAGCGCGCGATCGAGCCGCGTCCGGCACGCGGTCGCCTCGTCGATCGCGCCGAGGTCGTCGAGGCGCGAGCCGCAGCAGCCTGGCGGCACGACGATGCGTAGGTCGTCGCCTGCTGCCGCAGTGATCCGCTCGAACGCGCTGACCGTCTCGACCCGGTCGCGGCACCCGGCCACGAGGACGACGGACGCCGTCTCCGGCCCAGCGGGTAGCTCGAGCGGGGGGTGCCCGTCGGGGGTCCGTCCCTCGCCGACGTGATCGATCGCGGCACGAGCCGCGTCGACGTCCGCGCCGACCGCGTGCACGGCTGCGCGGCCCGACCGGACCTGCGCCGGGACGTCCTGGTCCTCCCACGCGCACGCCGTGGCGCACGCGTGGCACCCGGTGCAGTGGTGCAGCGCCCGTCCGGTGCTGGTGTCGACCTCGGTGCGGCCAGTGGCGATGTCGGCAACCACGCGGTGCAGCGACCATGGCGTGGCCTCGTCGCGACCGGTCGCGCGGAGGACCGGGCAGGTGTGGCTGCACAGCTTGGGGCAGAAGCTGCCGTGTACCGCCAGGTCGGTCAGCTTGGTGTCGATCAGTGGTAGCGTCACACCGGACCTCCCAGTCCGAGCTTGCCGGGGTTGAGCAGGCCCTGCGGATCGAGCGCACGCTTCACCCGACCCAGCACCTCCCACCCCCCGCCACCGAGGTCCTGTGCGAGCCAGGGCGCACGCAGCAACCCGACCCCGTGGTGGTGCGTCGTCGTCCCCCCTGCTTCGAGAGTGGCCTGCATCCCCGCCTCCCACGCCGCGTCGTAGCGTGCGAGCGCACGATCCTCGTCACCGTCGTTCACGGCTCCGAGCGTGAAGTAGATCGACGAGCCCTCGGGGTACACGTGACTGAAGTGAGCCAACACGAGGTCGCAGTGCTGATCTAGGGCGGCCCTCACCGACTCGTACAGGGGAACGAGACGCGACCACACCGCGGCCACCTCCATCGTGTCGAGCATGAGCGCGTCACCGAAGGCACCGCCTGGCTTCACGTAGTCGGCGAAGCGGTAGGACACGTCGTGTCGGTGTGCGCGCCAGTTCTCTCCCGGCTCGGCTCCGAGGTCGTGGGCACCGTGATCGAGCATGATCCGCCGAGCGGTCTCGGCCACGAACCCCGCCACGGACTCGGTGCCCTCCGCTGCGACGATGCACAGGCAGCCCTGGCGGTCCGCGTCGAAGCGGGGGACCTCGAGGCCCTGGGATCCGAACACCAGCGCCGTGTCGGCCTCGTCGTAGAGGCGGTACACGTGTGGCCGCAGACCGGTGCGCAGGAACTCGCGACACGCCCCGAGCGCCGAGGGTATGTCGGGGAACAGCAGCCCCCGGTCCACGGCGACGTCGGGGCGCGGCCAGATGCGCAGCGTCGCCGACGTGATGATGCCGGTGGTCCCCTCACCGCCGAGGAACAGACGGACCAGGTCGGGTCCGGCCGCGGACTGCGGACGCGGGGCGTACGTCACCACCGTGCCGTCCGCGAGCACGACCTCGAGACCGACGACCGTTTCCTCGAGCTTGCCGTAGAACGATGACGCCTGACCTGCCGAACGGACCGCGAGGAACCCCCCGATGGTCGAGGCCTGGATCGACGACGGGAAGTGCCCCAGCGTCCACCCCCGGTGGGCCAGGTGGTCCTCCAGCGCCTGACCGGTCACACCCGGCTCCACCGTGACAGTCCCGCTGACCTCGTCGAGTTCACCGATGCGGTTGAGGCCCTTCAGGTCGATGGTGACCGCCCCAGGGACCGGCATGGCACCCCCGCACACTCCGGTACCAGCGCCGTAGGGCACCACGCCGATGCCGTGCTCGGTGGACCACCGCAGGGTCGTGACGACCTCGTCCCGTGTACGCGGACGGACGACCGCCTCGGGTTCCGGCAACGTCGTGCCGGCGCGGCGCTGCATGATCGGGCGCGGCCACCAGTCGTGAGCGTGCAGGGACCGGACGGTGGCATCGGTGGACACGCGGTCCGAAGCGAGCCGCGCTCGTAGGTCGTCGAGGAGGGAAGCGTCCACAGCGCGAGCCTACTGGCGGCGCGTCACGCCTCGACGATGCCCCGCCGCAGCGCATCGACGGCGTGGCGTGCTCGGGTGGACGTCTCCTCGGTCGTGACGTCACGCAGCTGGCCCACGAGGTCCGCGACCTGCTTGGTCACCCGCACGAAGTCACCGCCGGACAGCTCGAGTGAGCCCAGCGCGTCATCCAGACCCGCCCCGTTCGCCCACCGGTACGCCGGGGCGACGAACCCCGCGTCCAGGTCGCGCAGCGGTTCGAGATCGGCCTGCCGCTCCCGGCGACGCAGGTGATCCGCGAGACCCTCGATCTCGTTCAGGGCGGAGCTCAGACCGGCCGTCGGGATCTCGGGATCGGGGGTGGCCTCGCCGCCACGCGGCTCGTAGGCGAAGAACGCTGCCACACCGGCCAGCTCCGCCGCACCGAGGCCGTCCAGGACCCCACGCCGGACGCTCTCGGCGATGCAGAGGTCCGCCTCCGCGTAGATCCCGGCGAGGGTCGTCCCCACCTCGGTCGGCTGCTCGTCCACGACGTACCCCAGGTCCGTCAGCACGTGCAGGATGCGGTCGAACTGCCGCACCAGCGAACCGGTCCGCCGCTGGATGTCACGACGCATGCGCTCGGCATCGCGCGCCACCTCGTCGAAGCGGTGCTGCCAGCGTTCGTGGTCGCTGCGGTCGGGACAGTCGTGGCACGGGTGCGCGCGGACGCGGCGCCGGAGCTCCTCGACCTCCTCGGACGGGCCCTGCTGCACCGGCAGCGGGGGCTGCACCTCTAGCGGCGGCTCCACCGATCGCAGCCGCGAGGCGACGACCTCGCGGTACTCCCGCTGCCGGGCGTTGCCGTGGGTCGGCAGTTCGACCCGACCGGCGATCAAGGGTGGTGCGTCGAGTTCGCGCGTCCCGACGCGTTCGAGCCGGCGGTCCTCGGTCACGACCTGCGCGAGCACGTCGCCCCGCTTGGTCTCGCGCAACGTCACGACCGCCGCCAAGCCGCGACGCGGCAGCCACGGCAGCGCCAGCACATCACCCGGGAGGAGGCTCGCGAGTCCCGTCCGGACGGCATCGCCGGCCGTGGCCGCCCGCTCCCGTGCCTCCCGTTTCTCCCGCTGACTCAGCTCGCGACGGAGCGCGGCGTACTCCGTCCAGTCGCCTCGGTCGCACCGCAGGTGCTGGGAGTAGCCACGCATGGCATCGTCGAGACGTGCCAGCTCCTTGCCGGTGCCGGCGACCGCGCGGTCCGCCTGGAACTGCGCGAACGACGCACCGAGCAGGGTCTCGGCGTCCGCGCGCGAGCGGTAGCGCAGCAGGTTGACCGCCATGTTGTACGACGGCTCGAACGACGACCGCAGCGGGTACGTGCGGGTGCCCACCAACCCAGCAACGGTCGGGAAGTCGAGATCGCGCTGGTAGAGCACCACCGCGTGACCGATGTCGTCGATCCCGCGACGCCCCGCCCGACCTGTCAGCTGGGTGTACTCGCCCGGCGTGAGCAGCGCGTGCTGCTCGCCATCCCACTTCTCGAGCCGTTCGATGACCACGGTGCGCGCGGGCATGTTGATCCCGAGGGCCAACGTCTCGGTCGCCACGACGAGCTTGAGCAGGCCGCGCTGGAACGCCACCTCGACCGCCTCCTTGAACGCCGGGACGAGTCCGGCGTGGTGGGCGGCGATACCGTGAAGCAGAGCTTGGCGCCACGCCGAGTAGCCCAGTACGTCGAGGTCGCGTGAGGGGATGTCGGTGGCGACCGCTTCCGCGATGGCGTCGAGCTCCCGCCGCTCCTGCTTGCTGGCCAGCTTGAGGCCCGCCCGGACGAGCTCCTCCACCGCGCCCTCGCACCCAGCGCGGCTGAACACGAACACGATCGCCGGCAGCCAACCGCGCGACCGGAGCTCCTCGACCACCTGCCAGCGAGCCGGCCACCGCAGCCGGGGGCCAGCTCTCACCCGACGGCCCTTGCTGGAGACCCGGTGGCCCCGTCCGGACCGGCGCTCCAGCATCACGACCTCGGGGTTGGGGACGCCGGCGAGTGCCTGGGCGGCTCGTTCCTGCTGCTCGGCCGTCGGTGACTTGCGTCGGCCGGTCGTGAACGTGGGGTAGATGCGGTCGTTGACGAAGTAGTGGTGGCGCAACGGCACGGGGCGACGCTCCTCGATGATCACCTCGCAACCGTCGCGGACGGACGCGAGCCAGTCACCGAACTCCTCGGCGTTGCTGACGGTGGCCGAGAGCGCCGCGACCTGCACGGCCTCGCTCAGTTGGATCAGCACCTCCTCCCACACCGCTCCGCGCTCGCGGTCAGCGAGGTAGTGCACCTCGTCGAGCACCACGTAGCGCAGACCCACGAGCGTCGACGAGCGCTCGTAGAGCATGTTGCGGAGGACCTCGGTGGTCATGACGACCACCGGCGCCTCGCCGTTGATCGAGCGGTCGCCGGTCAACAGCCCGACGTTGGCTGCACCGTGCCGCTCAACGAGGTCGCGGTACTTCTGGTTCGACAGGGCCTTGATCGGCGTCGTGTAGAAGCACTTCCCTCCCCGGTCGATCGCGTACCAGCAAGCGAACTCGCCCACGACGGTCTTGCCGGCGCCGGTCGGGGCGGCGACGAGCACGGATGCACCCCGCAGCAACGCGGAGACCGCCTGCTGCTGGAAGCGGTCCAGCGGGAAGCCGTAGCCCTCCTGGAACCGGGCGACCGCCGACCCGCGATCCTCGTCGGGAGCTGGACTCACGACGCCGCTGGTGACGGTGCCTCGGTGGCGTCGGTCCCGTCGGGCGCGGGCGCGGTGGGAGCCTCGGTGGCGGGGGCGGTCGGAACCGGTTCCGTCGGTATCACCGGAGGTGCGAACCGTTCTGCCGGGTCCTGTGTCGGGCCGGTCACGGGTGGCAGGATCGGAGCGACCGGAGGCGCCCCCGGGTCACCTCCCTGGAGCCCGACGAGGGCTCGCGTCGCCTGATCGAGCATGGCCTCGGCCATCGCGCGCAACCGGGACGCCTCGACGAGCAGCTCGTTGCGTGCCACCCCCTCGTGTGCGGCAGCCGCCCCGAGGACCTCGATCGCCTGGCTCGTCAGCCGCAACGCGTCCAGGTACAGCGCGTGCACCGCCGCCCCCTCAGCCGGCACCTCGACGGCCTCGAGGCGTGTCAGGGCGTCGTTGATGGCCATCGACCACGCCTCGTGGTTGTCGATTATCGGCGTGACGTCGTCGGCCAGGGTGCCCTGCTCCACCAGCCCGGCCACCGCGGGGCGGTCGGCCGTTCCCACCGTCCAGACCGCGTTCCCCTCGTTGGCGATCGGCACGACCTGCTCGGTGATGACCTCAGCCGCTGCTTCGTTCGGCGAGTCGCTGGCCAGCCCAACACCGATACCGAGGCCGATCAGCACGGCGATGACGACGTACGCGAGGATGGCGGGGAGACCACGCCAGGGGGGTCCCGCGGCAGCCCGCCGCTCGGCCCGTTCACGTTTCGCGAAGAGCCGCTCCTGCACGTGGGGGGGGACCCTCCCGGGGCGCGGACCACGGGTGTCGCTCAAGCGCGCTTCCTCCTGCTCCGGTCGATGAGCCAGGCAGCCAGGATAGAGCTCTCGTAGAACAGAGCCATCGGCACGGCCATGAACAGCAGGGTGATGGCGTCCGTGGTGGGCGTCACCAGAGCCGCGACGACGACGTTGAGGACCAGCGCGTACGGCCGGAACCGACGGAGCTGGGTCGCGTTCACGACGCCCACGAGCGCCAGCAAGATCAGCGCGAGCGGCAGCTCGAACACCAGCCCGAACGCGATGGCCGTGGTGAGCAGGAAGGAGATGTAGGCGTCGGCGGTGAGCAGGGGTGCGATGCCCTCGCCGCCGAACCCGAGCAGGATCTCGAGGCCCTTCGGGATGATGAGGTAGGCGAAGGCGATCCCGGCGGCGAACATGACCTGGCTGCCGACCACGAAGGGCAGCGCGTAGCGTCGCTCCCGCGTCGTGAGTCCCGGCGTGATGAAACGCCACAGCTGGTAGAAGATCACCGGACCCGTCACGAACGCTCCGAAGAGCAGCGACACCTTGATGCGTACCGAGAACGGCTCGAGTGCCCGGTTCGCGACCAGAGCACAGCCGCCGTCGGCGCCCGTCGGTCGGAAGGACGAGGGGATGTCGCAGTACGGAGCGATGAGGAACTCGAGCAGGTCGGGGAAGACCACGTAACCGACGATCGCGCCCCCCACGAGGGCGAGCGCGATGCGTACGAGTCGGGTCCGCAGTTCGGCGAGGTGCTCCGTGAGGGTCATCTCGCCGGACGTGCCCGCCTGCCCTGCGGTCACGCCTCCGGGTCGGCCTTGGAGGCGCCCTCGGCCTCCTCCTCCTCCTCCTCCTCGGTGGCCTTGCGGAACTCCTTGATGCTCTTGCCCATGGAGGAGGCGAGGTCAGGGAGCTTCTTCGCACCGAACAGGAACACGATCACCACGAGGACGATGATCAGCTCGGGGGCACCGAAACCGCCCATGGTCACCTCGATCTGCCGCACGATGCGGCTGCTCGTCGGAACGCCGAGTGTACTGTGGGGTGCGGCTCAGCCGGGCACGCGCAGTCAGTCCGCGGACGAGGCGGTGCTCGATCCGCCGTCGTTGAGCGCCCGACCCGCCTCGCTGACCTGCTCGAGGCGTCGCTGGGTCTCCTCCGCCGCGGTGGAGAGTTCCGCCAGGTGGGGGTCGAGTTCCTGCTGGACCTTGCTGAGGCCCGCCATCAGGTGCTTCACCTGGACCACGACGAGTGCGATCGCCACGACCAGCACGCTGACGCTGATGATCGACGCGACGATGACCACGACGAGTGCTGGGGTCGCCACGGGGCCCTCCCCGGCTAGCTCTGGCGGATGTTGGCGGTCAGTGTACGTGCTGACCCAGTGCGATCCGGAGCGTGCGGAGGGCCTATCGACGGCGCGGCTGCGCCGTCGCCCCATGATGGAGGAGCCCACGGGTCCGCATGCGATCGGAGCCGTCGAGACCGCGCTCTCGACGGCGGGAGCGTTGCGAAGGGCCTATCGACGGCGCGGCTGCGCCGTCGCCAAAGTGACGAACCAGTCGTCGCGTTGCAACAGCAGGTGCAGGTCGAGCAGATCGTCGTACCCGAACGCGGGGCCGGTGGGCGGATCCTCCGGGTGGGCGGGATGGGGCGCGGGCGTCCCGTGGGCGTCGTCGCTGGTGATGTTGACCGGGACCCCACCCGTTGCGAGCAGACGTGCGATCCGCTCATCCGCTGGCTTGACGATGTGGCCGGTGCAGGCCGGGCACGCGAACGTGTAGCTGCTGCCGGCCGCGACCTCCCCCGCCTCGCTGCGCACGACGTGGAGCGCGATGTCCTGTGGACGCAGATCGATGTCACCACAGGACGGGCAGTTGGCACGGATGCGGGTCAATTCGAGGTCCTCCCATGCGCTCACTACCAGTAGTCGGTCACGTACGCTTCGTACTTGACGGTCCAGGTCCCCGAACCGCGGGAACCACCTGACCGGACTAGTGCACCGGTCGGCACCGGTGACGGGTCGGGTGCGTGGGATGGGGTGACGTGACACCCTGCGGGGACGGCGGCGGAGGTGAGCGGTGGCGTTCGGACGGCGGGGGCGGGACGCGGCTGACATCGCCGAGTTCGAGGGACAGGAGCTGGCCGGGTTGGTCGTCGCCGCTCGGGCGATCAACGAGGCTGGCGATCTCGACGCCACCCTGTCCACGATCCTCGACCGCGCCCTCGAGTTGCTCGATGCCGACGAGGGGTCGGTGATGCTCTTCACCGGCGACCGCAACCAGCTGCGGATCCACGCCGCGAGCGGCCTACCCGACCACATCGTCGAGAGCACCCAGGTGGAGCTGGGCCAGGGCATATCCGGCAACGTGGCGGCAACCGGCACGCCGTTGTTGCTCGGAACCGATGTCGCCGTCGAGCGCTACTCGCCGTCCGACCACCGCAGCAGGCTGCGCAGCGCCGTCTGCGTTCCGCTGCGTACCCGGGGGCGCATCGAGGGTGTGCTCAACCTCGCTCTGCGCCGAGGTGGATCCAGCCAACGCGAGGAGTTCGCCGAACCCGACCTGGAGCTGGCGACGCTGCTCGCCGAGTTCGCGGCGGCGGCCGTACACAACGGCCAGCTCTACGCCCAGGCCCGGCGCCGCGGTGATGACATGGCGACGCTGTTCGAGGCGAGTCACGCGCTCTCGTCCGCCATCGAGGTCGAGGACGTCTGTGCCGCCATACTGGACGCGGTCGAGGAGTTGATCGCGACCCGTGCCGGGTTCGTCTGTGCACTACCCGAGGAGGGAACCGGCCCCGAGGCAAGTCGCTACCGGGGGCTGCCGCGCGGACGCATCGTGGCCGCGATGCGCAAGGAAGGGTTCATCGAACTTCTCCGGGGCTCGAGGGTCCGGGTCGTCGACGACCTCGCCACCGATCCGGTGCTCAACACGCTCGTCGGCGACGGCACCCCGAAGGTCGGCGTCATCGCTCCCCTCGTCGGCGGAGGTTCCACGCGCGGCCTCTTGGTCTCGCTCCTCGAGGAGCCTCCGACGGATCCGCAGATCCGGATGCTGGCCACCTACGTCCACCACGCCGCGCTCGCCCTCGGCAAGGCGTTGCTCCTCCGCAGCGTGCGGACGAAGGAGGACGAGGTCACCTCGCTGGCGGCGTCCGTGCCGAACCCGATCATCATCACGGACGGCGCCGGGCGGCTGCTGGCCGTCAACCCCGCCGCGTCGGAACTGTTCGGTCTCAACTCGGAGTTCGACGCAGGGACGCCGGTGAGCGGCAAGCTGCGGTCGCAGGAACTCGAGGATCTCATCCTCGCGGAACACGCTTCGCGTGCGGACGTCACGCTCCTGACACCGCAACCGCGCACCTTCCGTGCGCGGGCCACGCCGGTGCGACCCGGACACGGTCCAGCAGGAGCCCGGATCCTGACACTGGAGGACATCACGTCCGAGAAGGAGATGGAGCAGATGAAGGCCGACTTCGTCGCCGTGATCGGCCACGAGCTGAGGACGCCCCTCACCTTGATCAAGGGCTACACGGGGACGTTGGCCAAGCGCGCGGACAAGCTCAGTCCCGAAGCGCGGTCGAAGGCGCTCGAGAGCATCCACCACCACACCGTGCGGCTCGAACGTCTCGTCGAGGATCTGCTCCTCGTCTCCCGGGTCGAGCGCCACCGACTGCCGCTGTTCATCGAGCGACGTGACATCATCGCCGCGGTCGAGGAGGTCGTCGCTGCGGTCCGGCACGACCCCGCCGGGCGCGACATCCGCTTCGAGCCTCCTCAGGCGGAGTTCACGATGCTGTTCGACGTCACGAAGGTCGAGCAGGTGCTGCACCATCTCCTGGACAACGCACTCAAGTTCTCCGAACCCGGCGAGCAGGTCGAGGTCGAGATCGACCTGAACGAGGATGACATCGAGGTCCGCATCCGCGACCGAGGTGTCGGCATCTTCAGCGGTGACGTGCCACGCCTGTTCGATCGCTTCCAGCAGCTCGACGGCACCGCGACGCGGGGCGCAGGCGGTACGGGGATCGGTCTGTACATCTGCCGGACGCTGGTCGAGGCGCACGGAGGCCGGATCGGCGTTCGCTCAGCGCTCGGGCGTGGGTCGACGTTCTGGTTCTCGTTGCCGACCGTCCCGCCCGAAGGCGGCGACGGAAAGCCGGAACGGGACGAGCAGCCCGTCATCGATCCCCGGGTGGCGGCGTTGACCGATCAGCCGCCGGCGTAGCGAGCGATCGCGCGGCGAGCCGCGTCGCGCACCTCGTCCGCCAGCTCCGATGGCTCGATGACGCGGGCCCCGACCCCGGCGGACAGCAGGAGCCGCCGGAGCCACGCGGTCGCAGGGGTGTGCAGCACGACCCGGAGCCGTCCCTCCCCCAACTCGACGATCTCGGTCGGCTCGACCGCCTCGGCGACCCACCGCGCGCCGGGCACGAGTTCGAGTTCGATCCGCAGGTCGGCTTCGCCGGGCTCGTAGGCGGGCTCGGGCAATCCCTTCGCGGGCGGTCGTCTCGTCCGCGGCTGTTCCGTCACCGCCACCTCGACCATGCGGTCGAGTCGGAAGGTGCGGGGAGCGGCCCGATCGACGTCGTACGCCTGCAGGTACCAGTGTCCGTCACGGACGAGGAGTTGCCACGGGTCGACCGTTCGGTCGCCCTCGGCCTCGTCGGCGCGACGGTGGTAGCGGAAGGTCACCTGCCGGTCCTGGTCGATCGCCTCCCGCAGCGGCGCGGTCCAGACGGCGCCCTCCTCGGCGAGGTGGACGGCCGCTTCTCCGCCGATGCCCGTGGTCGCCCGGACCTTGTCGAGCGCCGACCGCAGCGACGGCGCCTCGTCGGGCAGAGCCGCGAGGACCGCCTCGCCGGCGAGCACGAGCAGCAGGGCTTCGGCCGCGGTCAAGCGCATCGGTGCCTTGAGCTCATCGGCCATGCGCACCGCGATCTCGTCACCGAAGATGTCGGCCTCGATCAGCGCGCCGCCTCCGAGGCCGGGCAGGCCGCAGAAGTTCAGCATGCCCACCCACCGCTCGATGGTGCCGTGGGGCACCCCGAACGTGGCTTCCGCGTCCGCGACGGTCGCACCGGGATGCGCGAGCACCCACGGCACGAAGGCCAGCATCCCGAGGGCATCGTCGGAGGCTCGTGGACTCACGACTCCACCCCCGCGACGGCGCGCAGGTGGGACACCACCCGCTCACGCACCTCGATGGGTTCGATCACCTCGGCCTCGTCACCGAGCCCGACGATCCACGACACGGTGCGCGTGATCGGCGCATCGGTGATGGCCACGACCGTCCAGTCGTCGTCACGCGTCTCGATCGTGCGTCCACCGCGTGCCTCGGCCTCCCAGGCGACGCGTGGGGCGAGGGCGATGGTGACATCCTGGTGCTCGCGATCCGGACCCTCCAGGTGCGTGGACACGTCGAGACCCTCGGGGATCGAGTAGGCCTCCACCTCGCCACCTGGGGTCACGTCGCTGATGAGACGATCCAACCGGAACGCCCGGACGTCGTCCCGGTCGTGGTCCCGACCGACGAGGTACCAGTGGCCCCGACGCGCGACGACGGCGTAGGGATCGACGGTCCGCTGCGAGTCCTCCCCCGTCGCGGTGCGGTAGGCGAAGGTGACGGGGCGGTGCTCGCGCAGAGCGGGGGCGATCTGATCGATCGCGTTGAGCCCGAGGCTGACGCGAGCCTGAGGCGCCGCCCCGTCGCTACCGGGATCCGGGGCGCGTGCGGCCAGCTTCGCGTAGGCGAGTCGTGCGCGCTCCTCTCCCGTCATCTGCAACGCGACCGCGAGCGCGGTGATCTCCTCGGCGGTCAGGCTGATGGGGGGCAGCTCGTACGCGCGGTGGTCGATGATGTAGCCCAGCTCTCCACCGAGCGCATCGGTGTCGCGGGTCTCGACGGGGATGCCGAGTGAACGCAGATCGTCCTTGTCGCGCTCGAACTGACGCCGCGCCGACTCCGGATCTTCCTGCTGGTACGCGTGGATCGCGTCCTTGATCCACGCGAACGTCACCGGCCGACGCACCTCCTTCAGGGCGATGACCAGGTTGACCAGGCGTTCGGACTTCTCCGTCACGCCCCGGAGGCTACTTCCTGCGGCTGCGCCCGATCCGCGCTGGTGGATCGCAACCCTGAGGATGCGATGTACCAGCATCGATGCGCGGAACGGTCACATCGAGGCGATCAGCTTGTCCACGCGCTCGTCGTCGTACTTGAACGGGTCCTTGCACAACACGGTGCGTTGCGCCTGGTCGTTGAGCTTGAGATGCACCCAGTCGACGGTGTAGTCGCGCCGGCGTGCCTTGGCGTGCCGGATGAACCGCCCTCGCAGCGCCGCACGCGTCGTCGCCGGCGGTTCCTCCTTGGCGTGCTCGATCTCCTCGTCGGTGAGCAGCCGATCGACCCGCCCCTGACGCTCGAGCAGGTAGTACAGGCCCCGGCCGCGCGCGACGTTGTGGTACGCGAGGTCGAGCATCGCGATGCGGGGATGTGCCAGAGGCAGGTCGTGACGCGTGCGGTAGGCCTCGATGAGCTGGTACTTGGCTACCCAGTCCAGCTCGCGTGAGAGCCGGGTCGGGTCCACACGGAGCGTCTCGATGACGTAGCGCCAGCGAGCGAGGACGTCCTTGGCGTACTCGTCGCCGGGGTACTGGGACTGGATGAAGCGTTCCACGCGCTCGAGGTACGCCTCCTGGATCTCCAGCGCGCTCATCTCACGTCCCGTGGACAGACGGACGCGACGTCTTCCGGTCAGGTCGTGGCTCACCTCGCGGATGGAACGGATCGGGTTCTCGAGCGTCAGGTCGCGGATGACCGCCTGTTCCTCGAGCATCCGCAGGACCAGGTCGGTGGTAGCGATCTTGAGGTACGAGGCGACCTCGCTCATGTTCGAGTCGCCGACGATGACGTGGAGGCGCCGGAACCGCTCGGCGTCGGCGTGAGGCTCGTCGCGGGTGTTGATGATCGGTCGCGAGCGCGTCGTGGCCGAGGACACGCCCTCCCAGATGTGCTCGGCGCGTTGCGCGAGGCTGAAGATCGCCCCGCGGGGGGTGTGCAGGACCTTCCCCGCCCCGGCGAACACCTGGCGGGTGACGAGGAACGGGATCAGCGCATCGGCGAGCCGCTGGAACTCCCCCACACGCGCGACCAGGTAGTTCTCGTGACAGCCGTAGCTGTTACCGGCGGAGTCGGTGTTGTTCTTGAACAGCGAGATCTCGCCCGCGATCCCCTCCTCGTGCAGTCGGCGTTCCGCCGAGGCGACGAGATCCTCGAGGATGCGCTCGCCGGCGCGGTCGTGGATGACGGCTTGCCGCGGCGAGTCGCACTCGGGTGTCGCGTACTCGGGATGGCTGCCGACGTCGAGGTACAGCCGCGCCCCGTTCTCGAGGAACACGTTGGACGATCGACCCCACGACACGACCCGCCGGAACAGGTAGCGGGCGACTTCGTCGGGACTGAGTCGCCGTTGGCCTCGGAACGTGCACGTGACTCCGTACTCGTTCTCGACCCCGAAGATGCGCCGTTCCACGTTCACCTGCTCGCTGCGCCGGGGCGCCGTGAACCCGACGCCGATGACCAGGATGGCACGTTGCGCGCCGATCCGCGCGGACCCGGCTCAACCGGCCAAGGTCCGCGCCGTGCCGAGGTCGGGGGCGATGCCCACGCGGACCTCATCGGGAGGACAGTGCACGACCGCGTCTTGCGTCGCGCCGTCGAAGACCGCCGTCCCGTCCGAGTCGACGCTCGCCGTGGCTTCGGGGAAGGCGGCCTCGTACCAAGCGGTCACCGACAGGCACAGGCCGCCGCGGTCGGCCAGCCCGATGCCCACGGAGGACACCTCGCCCTGCAGGAACAGCGCGAGGGTCCCGCCGTTCCACGCCGCGGCCCGTTCGCGTGGAACCTCGAGGGCGCGGTCGGGCTCTCCCGCTGGAGCCTCGAACAGCAGCAGCAGGTCGGCCGCCCCGAAGCCCATGGTCGCGCCGTGGACCCACGCTCCGCCGGGAGCGGGGACCGGTCGGGGAGCGACGTGCTCCTCGCCGCTGAGGTAGCGCTCGGGGTACAGGATGTCGGCGGTGGTATCCGGTGGCGAGCGGTAGGCGTCGTCCACGGCGGCCCAGCCACCCTGATCGAGGAGGGTGCGGACGAACACCGCCCCCTCCTCGTAGGGCATCAGCAGCGTGCGTTGGATGACGTGGGGCATCTCCGTGAGGTTCTCGAGCTGTCCGGCGAGGGCGAACGACTCCCCAGCAAGGCGGAGCTGGTCGATGAAGGAGAACGCGACGGTCGCGTACTCCTCCATGAGGACGGTCGCATCGCCCTCGATCAGTGCCTGGTGTGCGAAGGCACGGTCCTCGTCGCCGGCTTCGACCTCGAGGTCAGGCAGGCCGATCACCTGGTCCATGAGCGCGTGCTCCAGCTCGTGAGCCAGGACGAGCTCGTCGAGGGGACCCAGACGGCGGGACGCATCCCGTGTCCCCACGACGAGGCGGCCGTCCTCGGGGTCGTAGAAGCCAGCGACCTGTTCGGCCAACGCGACGGAGAGCAGCTCACGAAGATCCGTTCCGGGCTCGATGGCGCCGAGCAGGCTGAGGACGCGGGCATCGATGTCCGCGTCGGCGAGGGTGTAGTCCTCGACGACAGCGGCGGCCTCCTCGGCCAGCTCCTCGGGCGTCAGGAACGTCGGAGCGGGGAGGTCGTTGAAGGGCAGCTCCCGCAGCTCCGCCACCGTCCGGGCGACCCGTTCGAGCTGTTCCTCCAGGGTCTCGGCAGCTCGCGTCGGACTCGGGGCGGGGGCGGGCGGAGGGCTGCTATCCGAACGCACGAGCAGGATCGTGACGGCTGCCACCATGACGACGACCGCGGCCACGGACACGCGCCGCAGGGTCGCTCGGCTCACGTGCCGTCCAGCAGACTGGCGAGCTCGTCCTCGGGGACGCGGAAGAACCGGCGTCGCGCGCGCGTCCGATCGAGCCCGGAGACCTCGAGGTCGTCCGCCGGGATCTCGCGGTCGCTCGTCTGCCCGAGAACGCCGACTGCGAAGCGGACCGCGGCGCCCAGGCTCAGCCCGTCCTCGTAGCCGTCCTCGAGCTGCTCCATCAGCGCCTCGGACTCGCCACCGATGGCGACGAAGCGGTGTTCGTCCACGATCGAACCGTCGTAGAGGATGTGGAAGAGCTCGATCCCTGGCGCCACGTCGTTGACCTGTGCGATCAGGACCTCGACCTCGAACGGCTTGCTGTCACCCATGAAGATCCCACCGAGCGCCTGGCTGAAGGCGTTCGCGAGCGACTTGGCGAGCACGTCCTCGCGGCCGTACTGGTAGCCCTTCACGTCGGCCAGTCGGATGCCCGCGACCCGCAGTGATTCGAACTCGTTGTACTTGCCGACCGCCGCGTAGGCGATGCGGTCGTAGATCTCCGACGTCTTGTACAGCGACCGCGAGGGGTTCTCACCCACGAACACGACACCGTCGGCGTACTCGAGGGCAACCAGGGCACGTCCCCGCGCGATGCCCTTGCGGGCGTACTCCGCCCGGTCCTTCATCATCTGCTCGGGCGCGACGTAGAACGGGACCGCCACGGTTGGCTCCTCTCGGGGTGGGGTGGTCGGTATCAGGCCTGGGCGCTACGACGCTCGACCACGGCCTCGACGTGCTCGCGGACCGTCTCGTCGGCGAGTTCGTCGTAGCCCTCGCTGTCGATGACCGCCACGATGGGGTAGATGCGTCGCACGAGATCGGGACCGCCGGTGGCGCTGTCCTCCTCGGCGGCGTCGAACAGGGCGTCGACGGCCAGTCGGACGGCGGTCGGCAGGTCGCTCTCAGGGTCGTGCTCGCGCTTCAGCACGCTGCGCGCGGTCATGGAACCCGAACCGGTCGCGGCGTAGTCGCGAGCGAGGTAGCGCCCACCGGTAGGGTCGTACTCGAAGATCCGCCCGGCTCCCGTCCGCAGATCGACACCGGCGAACAGGGGCACCACGATCAGACCCTGCATCGCGAGGGGCAGGTTGGCCCGGACCATCAGAGCCAGCTTGTTCGCCTTCCCCTCGAGAGACAGGTGCTCGCCCTCGACCTTCTCGTAGTGCTCGAGCTCGAGCGCGAAGACCTTCGCGAGCTCCATCGCTGTGCCCGCCACGCCGCTGATCGCGATCGCGGAGTAGCGATCGGCTGGGAACACCTTCCGCATGTCCTTCTTGGAGATGAGGTTCCCCGCGGTCGCACGACGATCGCCCGCGATGATGACGCCGCCCTCGTACACGAGCGCCAGCACGGTCGTGCCCTCGGGGACCGATCCGGCGAAGCCGCTCGGGACCTCGCCCCGGAAGGCGCCCGGTACGGCGTCGGGCGCGCTCCGACGCAGGGTCTCGAAGAACGACGAAGAGCTCGGGTCGAAGGCGGTCCAGCCGGGCTGGCCGGGAAGCGGAAGATCGTTCACGGGTCCCCCAGGTGGGCGAGTTGCCGGTCGGGTGGCGAGGGTAGCCCCGGCCGCTTGCACCCTCGGCGGCGGCCGGTCAAGGTTGCGCGACACCGGGCCAGGTGGAGGTGGAGGTTGGTGGAGGTCATCGCCTTCGACGGCGACGACACCCTGTGGCATTCGGAGTCGTACTTCGTCCTCACCCAGGAGCGGTTCGCGGAACTGCTGGCGCCGTACGTCGAAGCCGAGAGGGTGGCCCAGGGACTCCTCGCCACCGAGCGGCGCAACCTCGACGTGTTCGGGTACGGGGTGAAGGGCTTCACGCTGTCGATGATCGAGACCGCCGTCGCCGTCACCGACGGGCGCGTGTCCGTGGACGAGATCACGACCATCCTCGGGTGGGGTCGCGAGATGATGCGTCACCCCGTCGAGCTCCTCGAAGGCGTGGCCGAGACGCTGGAGCAGCTCTCGCGCGACCACCGTCTCGCGCTCGTCACGAAGGGCGATCTGTTCCACCAGGAGAGCAAGCTCGCGGCGTCAGGTCTCGGCGAGATCTTCGAGCACGTCGCCATCGTGACCGAGAAGGACCCCGCCACCTACCGACGTGTGGTCAGCACGCTCGGGGTCGAGCCCGCCAGCTTCCTCATGGTGGGCAACTCGCCCCGGTCGGACATCGCACCCGTGCTCGAGATCGGCGGCCGCGCGGTCCACATCCCCTACCACCTCACCTGGGCGCTCGAACGTGCCGTTCTCCCGCCCGCTCACGACCCCGCAACGGACGTGTGGCTGCTCGACGACATCCGCGAGCTGCCCGCCCTCCTGACCGACCTGACCTGACGGGCCCCCTGCGGCTCGATGTACCGGTCCTGTCGGTCATGACCGAGCAGAGTGGTACACGGAGTCAGCCGACGTCGCGACCGCCGAGGTCCTGGGCGAGCTCGATGAGGTAGCCGTCCGGGTCGCGCACGTAGGCGGTGCGTTGACCCCAGGGGCGATCGGTTGGGCCTACCGCGGCGACCGCTCCGGCGGACATCAGCTCGGCGTAGGCGGCGTCCACGTCGTGGACCTTGAACCCCAGCTCGAACCCCGGCGCCTCGCGATCGGGGCGTTCGAGTTGCTCACGTCCGATCGTGGCCGCCATCGCCGACCGTTCGAACAGTGCGAGACGGGTCTGGCCGGTGGCGAGCTGCGCGTAGGGATCGGAGCGGTGATCGAGCGTGAGCCCGAGCGTCCCGGTGTAGAAGGCGAGCGACCGATCGAGGTCGTCGACGACGAGGACGACGTAGTCGAGGACGGACAGCTCCACGTCGGGGCTACTGGCCGCCCTTCTGGACGTAGTTCTTGATGAACTCCTCGGCGTTCTCCTCGAGGACCTCGTCGATCTCATCGAGCAGCTCGTCGACGTCCTCGAGTAGCTCCTTGGCCTCCTCGTCGGTCGTCGTCGTGGCCTCGGGAGCCTCTTCGACCTGATCGGAGGCGGAGGAACTCTTCTGGGTCTGACCTCCGTCGCTCACACGCAGCCTCCGCATCTGGAACGCGTCGAGGAGGAGGGTACCCGGGTGGTGAGGCGGTCCGCTTCAGCCCTGGAGCTCGCCGAGGAGCTCCTCGGCGGTGTCGCAGCGATCGAGCAGGTCGCCGACGTGCGCCTTGGTGCCGCGCCCCGGCTCCATCATCGGGACACGCTGGAGCGCGTCACGACCCACGTCGAATATCAGGGCGTCCCACCCTGCCGCGACGATCTGACGTCTGAACTTCGCGAGGCACTTGCCGCGGAAGTAGGCGCGCGTGTCCGCGGGCGGTTCGGTCATGGCCGCCTGGATCTCGCTCTCGGCCACGAGGCGCTCGACCTCGCCCCGCGCCGCTAGTCGGTTGTACAGGCCCTTGTCACCGCGTACGTCGTGGTACTGCAGGTCGACCATCTTCACCTTCGGACTGTCCCAGGCCAGCCCGTGTCGGTCGCGGTACTGCTCGAGCAGGCGCAGCTTGGTGGCCCAATCCACCTGGCCGGCGAGGGCGAGCGGATCCACCTCGGCGGTGGCCAATACCCACTCCCAGCGCTGCAGTACCTCGGCGGTCACCGGATCGACGTCGCGGTCCTTGCAGTACGTCTTGGCGGCATCGAGGTAGCGCCACTGCAGTTCGATGGCGGTGGCGCGGCTGCCATCCGAGAGTGACACCGTTCGCTTCAGGGTCGGGTCGTGGCTCAGCTCGTGGAACGACTCGACGGGCCGGGCGAGCTGGGGGGCCTCGGGAAGCTGATCGTCCTCGATCATGTCGAGCACCAGCATCGTCGTGCCTACCTTGAGGAACGTCGCCACCTCGCACAGCGTCGCGTCGCCGTTGATGACGTGGAGGCGTCGGTACTTCTCCGGATCCGAGTGCGGCTCGTCACGCGTGTTGATCAGGGGGCGCTTCAAGGTCGTCTCGAGCCCGACCTCGACCTCGAAGAAGTCAGCGCGCTGGGTGAGCTGGAAGGGCGTGTCGTCGAGCCCGAACTCGTTGCCGATCCGTCCTGCCCCGGTGTAGATGACCCGCGAGACGAAGAAGGGGATCAGGTTGGTGACGAGCGAGGGGAAGGGGACCGAGCGCGGGACGAGGTAGTTCTCGTGCGTGCCGTAGGCCGCACCCTTGCCGTCGGTGTTGTTCTTGTGGATCAGGATCCTGCCACCGTCGGGCAGCGTGTGGGCCGCCCGCCGGGCAGCCTCCTCGAGGATGCGCTCCCCCGCCTTGTCCCACACCACGAGGTCGCGCGCGTTGCTGCACTCCGGCGACGAGTACTCGGGATGGGCGTGGTCGACGTAGAACCGCGCCCCGTTCGTCAGGACGGTGTTCGCGAGCCCGAGTTCCTCGTCCGAGGGGGGTTCGTGCGGGCTGGGCTCGTCGAAACCACGCGCGTCACGCAGGGGATGCTCGTCGGAGTGGTCCCAGCGGACCGGCTCCTCGGCGGATTGGTACGCGCTGACGACCATCGAGGACGCCAGGACCGGGTTCACGTCCGGTTGGCCCGAGACGGTGATCCCGAACTCGGTCTCGGTCCCCACGTACTTCGGTTGGGCCAAGAGCTACTCCTCGCGAATGTCGAAGCGTACGTGCCGGCCCTGGCGGTTGCGTGCGCGCTTCCTCCGAAACCCGCGCCAGCGCCGGTTTCCCCCTTCGGGCGGAAACCGGCGCGCGGCGACGGGTTTCGCTTAGCGGCTCGCTCTTCGAGCGTCGCCGCTCACAGGTACTGGCCCGCGTTCACGCTCTCGATGGCGCGGCCGGGCTCCTCGTCGCCGCTGACCAGGGTGCGCACGTAGACGATGCGCTCGCCCTTCTTGCCCGAGATCCGCGCCCAGTCGTCGGGGTTGGTGGTGTTGGGCAGATCCTCGTTCTCGCGGAACTCGTCGCGGATCGCGCTGATCAGGTCGGTGGTGCTCAGACCCTTCTCACCCACGTCGAGGAAGCGCTTGATGGCGTACTTCTTCGCTCGCGCGACGACGTTCTCGATCATGGCGCCCGAGTTGAAGTCCTTGAAGTACAGGACCTCCTTCTCGCCGTTGGCGTACGTCACCTCGAGGAAGCGGCTGTCCTCGTCGTCGGCGTACATCTTCTCGACCGTGGCATCGATCATCGACTCGATCGCAGCCTCCGGATCGCCGCCGTGCACCTTCACCTCATCGTCGCGCAAGGGGAGCCGCGCGTGCAGGTAGATCGAGAAGATCTCGCGCGCCGCGACCGCGTTGGGGCGGTCGATCTTGATCTTCACATCGAGCCGACCGGGACGGAGGATGGCTGGGTCGATCATGTCCTCGCGGTTGGACGCCCCGATCACGACCACGTCCTTCAACGACTCGACGCCGTCGATCTCGGCCAGCAGCTGGGGCACGATCGTGTTCTCGACGTCCGAGCTCACGCCGGAGCCGCGGGTGCGGAACAGCGAGTCCATCTCGTCGAAGAACACGATGACCGGGTAGCCCTCGGACGACTTCTCGCGAGCCCGCTGGAAGATCAGGCGGATCTGGCGTTCGGTCTCGCCCACGTACTTGTTCAGCAGCTCGGGACCCTTGACGTTGAGGAAGTAGCTGCGGGCATCCTCGCGTCCGGTCTTCTCGGCCACGCGCTGCGCGAGCGAGTTGGCGACCGCCTTGGCGATGAGGGTCTTGCCGCAGCCGGGGGGGCCGTACAGCAGGATCCCCTTCGGGGCGCGTAGCTCGTGCTCGACGAACAGGTCAGCGTGCAGATACGGCAGCTCGACCGCGTCGCGGATCTGCTCGATCTGGGTGTCGAGTCCGCCGATCATCTCGTAGGTGATGTCGGGGACCTCTTCCAGGACGAGCTGCTCGACCTCGGCCTTGGGGATGCGCTCGAGCGCGTAGTTCGACCTCGGGTCCAGTAGCACCGAATCTCCCGCCTTCAGCGGACCCTGGCGGAGGGGCTCGGCGAGCTGGACGATGCGCTCCTCGTCCCCGCGGCCGAGCACCAGAGCGCGTCCGTCATCGAGCAGCTCTGAGATCATCGCGATCTCGCCTCTATCATCGAACGTCGCCACGCCCACCACGTTCATGGCGTCGTTGAGGAGGACCTCCTGACCGGGCTGCAGCGAGCCGAGGTCGACCTCTGGGGCGACGTTCACGCGCAGCTTGCGACCCTGGTTGGAGACCACGACCGTGTCGTCATCGCTGGCCTCGAGGAACGACGCGTAGGCCTGCGGCGGCGAGCTGAGCTTCTCGACCTCCTCGCGCAGCGCGGTCAGCTGCTCGCGGGCGGCGCGGAGGGTCTCGGAGAGCTTCGCGTTCTGTGACAGTGCGCTCTGCAGCTGGCCCTTGGTCTCGAGCAGCCGCTCCTCGAGGACCCGGATCCGTGTCGGCGTCGTCTCGAGACGGCGACGCAGGAGCTCGACCTCCTCGCGGAGGAACTTCAGCTCGGCGTGCAGGTCGTCGGCGTCACCTGCGCCAGCAGGCGTACCCACGCCGAGGTCGAGGTCGTCCTCGTCCCTGCGATCCCGTCGGGGCCGGTCGGGCGTCTGTGCGGCCACCTGCGCTCCCTTCAGCGGGCTGACGTGCCCCGCGGATCGAGTATACGGAGCCCCCATCGTCCCTCGACCGAGGGTCGACGGACCGGCGGTCGAGCACGAGCGACGTCACGGGTAGCCTCGGTCGCGTGAGTGAACGCGTCGTCGCCCCGGTCACGCCTGGCAAGGCCCAGGCGGATCGGACCGTGCCGACAGCCGACCGTGGTCCGGACGACGACGATCCTCGCCCGCGCGTCTGGGTCGACCAGGACCTGTGCACCGGCGATGGCATCTGCGCCCAGCTCGCACCGGAGGTGTTCAAGATCCACTGGGACGGGCTCGCGTACGTACACCACGATGACGACGAGATCCTCGAGGAACCCGGCGCCACCGTGCCCATCGATCCGAAGCGAGCCATGGCGGTGATCGAGTCGGCTCGTGAGTGTCCCGGCGACTGCATCTGCATCGTCGACGGCGTTGATGGCACCGTCCACGGCGAGCCCAACCCCCGGGCCGTCCCAGGCGCTGAGCCCACAGCAGGCGACGTCTGACACATCGATGTTGGTAGATCGCATCCTACAGGGTTGCGATGTACCAACACGGATGGGGTGCGGCGCCTCAACGCGTCGCGCACACGCCACCTAGCCGGCGAGGGCGCGGCCGAAAAGCTTCGGGGCCGAGGTCGAACGCAGCAGCAGTTTCACCTCCGCAGCGAGGGCGTCCAGGGCGCGGGTGTCCATACGCCGGAGCCAGACCACGAGTTCGCGGGTCGTCGACGGGTAGAGCACGCCCGCTTCCTGCAACTTCTTCTTGCCCGGCTTGAGCTTGAGCAGCAGCGTCACCGCATCCGGGTCCCCCGCCCGTGCCGCCCGGATCAACGCCTGGGCGTTCTTCATGCGGTTGACGCCCTTGGTGCCCTTGCGTTCCTTGTGGATCGCCTTGATGCCGTGGTAGGCCTGCATGATCCCCTTGGCCGCGCCGTTCAACAGGTCGATCGTCCCGGTGATGACCAGGGTGGTGCCGCCGGTGACCAGGTTGATGAGGCTCGAGATGAACTTGGCCAGCTTCATCACGGCCTGCGCGATGGTCTCGACGAAGAACCGGTGGACCTTGTTGGACCCGTACTCGGCAGCGGCGTACACCGGCGCTGCGGACGGCGTCCCGGACTGGAGCCGCTCCCCTGCACTCTTCCTCGTGCGGTCGAGGGCCTTGCGCCTCTTCCACGCCTTGACCGACTTGACGATCCCCTGGACGAACTTGATGGCTCCGCGGATGACGCCGACGTAGCCCATCACGATGCCGCTGATCGTCGAGAAGCTGGCGACCGCGTCGCTCCACTTCGCTGGGCCCTGCTTGAGGCTCTGCGCACCATGCTCGGCTGCGTCCTTGATGACCGCCCCCTGCTTGGTCGGGTTCTCCTCGTCCGTCATGGGGCGGTTGCCGCCGTGCACCTGTTGCGCTGACCCCTTGATCTTCGAGGTGGTCTTCTTGCCCGTCTTGAGGCCGAACAGCTGTTGTGGCCGCATGATCCTGTCGGCCTTGACCGCGGTGAAGTCGGCCTTGGTCGGGTCCGCGCGGGTCCACCGTTGCACGACGAGCTGCGAGACGGCCGCGTTGCCGTGGGTGCGCTGCAGATGTACGAACGCGTTAGGGGTCATCGCATGGGCCCCGCCGGAACGGACCGATGCCTCCGCCTGCCGCGCGGCGAGTGACCTGACGGCTGCATCGGCCGGGGCGAGCTGCTCGTTGTGATCCTCGATGCGTCGCCGCACGCGCGTCACGACACCCTTTCGCGCTCCCTACACGCTGTCATACCTGCTCGGATGCAGCACGTCCAGTACCGCGCGCGCACTAGCCGCTGGTGGTGGGTCCCGGGCCGCCCTCCGACGCGGACAGGACCCGTCGGGCGACGGTGATGAACGCCGTGTGCGCCACCATGCGGTGGTCGGGACGGACCGCGAGGCCGCTGACGTGCCACGACCGCACGAGCGTCTCGGTGGTCTGGACCTGGGCCCAGCGCCCGTCCTCCTCGAGCACCTCGTGCAGGCGCATGACCTGGGTGACGGTGGGGGTGTAGGCGACCAGGACGCCGCCGGGGTGGAGCGCTTCGGCCCCACCCTTGACCATCTCCCAGGGCTCGAGGACGTCGAGCACCAACCGGTCGCAGCGGAGCTCGGGCAAGGCGTCCGCCAGGTCGCCGAGGCGCACCTCCCAGTTGGGCGGCAGCTCGCCGAGGAAGCGCTCGACGTTGTCCCGAGCGGTGTCGATGTGGTCGTCGCGGCGCTCGTAGCTGATGACACGACCCTCGGTGCCGACCGCCTGCAGCAGCGCCAGGCTCAGTGCCCCCGATCCCGCACCCGCCTCGAGCACGGTGCATCCGGGGCGGATGTCGCCCATGGCCACGATCATCGCCTGGTCCTTGCGGTACACGACCTGGGCGCCGCGAGGCATCTTGAGCGTGAAGTCCTCGAGCGTGGGGCGCAGCGCCACCAGCTCCATGCCCTTGGACGTCCGGCGGGCACAGCCCTCCGGCTGACCGATCAGCTCGTCGTGCTCCAGGACGCCCGCGTGGGTGTGGAACTCGCCCCCCGACCGCAGTGTCACCAGGTAGCGCCGGCCCTTGCGGTCGCGCAGCAGCACCCGCTCGCCCGGTTCGAGGGGTCGTGGATCACCCGGGAGCCGCGCCGTCACGCCGACGCCCCCCGCTCGAGGTCACCCGATGTGGGGGCGATCACCGCCAGGATGCGATCTCGCTGGCGGCAGAACGCGCACACGTCTCCGGTCGTCGGCATGCCGCACCGTGAGCACGCGTGGAGCGCGACCTCGTCGTCGCCCTGCTCCTGCCACTTCGAGGCGTGCTTGTCGAGGTAGCCGAACAGGAACTGCGCCTTCGCGCCGGGCGCGCCTTGCTCGACGAGGTTCAGCGCCTCCTTCAACTCGTGGCCGGTGTTGCCGTCCACGAGGGGGCACTCCTCGACGACGTAGTCGATGCCGCGGATGACGCAGTAGGCCGCCATCTCGCGCTCCGAGAGCCGGTACAACGGCTTGACCTTCTTGACCTGGTTCGCACCGGTCGCCGGCAGGACCGGCCGTTGCCGGGCGAGGAAGCTGTCCTGCCAGCGCAGGACGTTGCCCAGCAGCGTCGCGGCCTCGTCGTCGAGGTTGTGTCCGGTCACCATGACGTCGTAGCCGTGCTCGACCGCCACCTTGTTGAAGGTGTAGCGCTTGCTGAGCCCGCACACACCGCACGTGGGGCGGCGCGCAGCCTGCGAGCCCGACGGCGTCGTGTAGCCGTACTCGTCCTGCAGCTCGAGGTAGTGCAGGCGCAGGCCCCGAGGCTCGGCCACGGCAGCCGCGAAGTCACGGCAGATGCGCCCCGACCGGTTGGAGTAGCCGCCGATGCCGAGGCCGATGTAGAGGCCATCGGCTCGGTACCCCATCTCGATGAGCGCGTTCCACAGCGCGAGGCTGTCCTTGCCACCGGAGACCGCCACGAGGATGCGATCGGCGTAGCTGAACATCGGCTCTCGCCCAGGGGCGGCCGGATCGCCGTAGTCGATGGCCTTGCGGATCTGCCCGTGCACGTGGTCCACGAAGTGCGGCCCGCAGAAGGCCGCTCGGTGCCGGGGCTCCTCGATGACCGCCGGGCCGCGGCAGTCGCGGCAACGGGGGCCGCCGGACCCTCCGGAGATGACGGGCCGAACCTCGATCTCGGCGTCGTCGGACAGTTCCCGGTCCGCGGTCACCAACTCACCGCTGTGGATGACGAGCACCGTGGTCGGGTTGATGTCGAGGTTCTCGAGGACCTGCGCGACGGTGGCGGGACCCGCGACGGTCGCGGTGCGGTCGGGGTTGCGCAGACGTACACGCACAGCGGCGTCACCTCCGGTTCGGTCGGCCTCGGGGACGCTCTGCCCGGAAGCCAGGGGTACGGGGTGGACGGACGAGGGTAGCCAGCCTGGCCCTCCGTCGGTCCGCCCGCCCGCACGGGTCCGACCGGCCGGGGTCGGGGCACCCGGACGATGCCCCCGTGCCCCAAGATGTTCACGAGGGCGCTGGGATCCTGACCACGGGATCACCCCCGCGCCCCGGCACCGACCTCACGACCCGGCACGGCGCCGCCACCGCCCCCCCGGCGGCGTCGTGCCGAACCTCTCCCGGGGGATCGCCTGCCCCACACCGTCACCTAGACTCGCTGACCCCAGCCCGGCGTCCCAGCGAGGCTCACATGGCCGACCGTCACCCCGCCGCCTCGACCCCGATCGCTCTGGTGCGGGACGTGTACGGACGGTTCGACGACCGACTGCCGCTAGCGCGTGACCGCTACGGCCGACCCCTCACGTTCGCGGAGAAAGTGGCTTTCGCCCACCTCGACGATCCGGACGCCGCGGGTCTCGAGCGAGGGGTCGACTACACCGATTACCGCCCCGACCGGGTCGCCATGCAGGACGCCACCGCCCAGATGGCCGTGCTGCAGTTCATGCTCGCAGGCAAGGACGAGGTGGCGGTGCCGACGACCGTGCACTGCGATCACCTGATCCAGGCGCACGTGGGTGCCGACGCCGACCTCGCCATCGCGAACGAGAGCAACCGCGAGGTCTACGAGTTCCTCCGCAGTGCCGCACAGCGCTACGGCATGGGCTTCTGGAA
The DNA here is from genome assembly GCA_019347575.1 of Actinomycetota bacterium. Lineage (NCBI taxonomy): Bacteria > Bacillati > Actinomycetota > Actinomycetota bacterium. The sequence goes on from JAHWKY010000009.1 coordinate 131,050, forward strand.
GCCCGGCAGCGGGATCATCCACCAGGTCGTGCTCGAGAACTACGCCTTCCCGGGCGGCATGATGATCGGCACCGACAGCCACACCCCGAACGCCGGTGGGATCGGGATGGTCGCGATCGGGGTCGGCGGCGCGGACGCGGTCGACGTCATGGTCGACATGCCCTGGAACCTGCGCGTCCCCAAGCTCATCGGGGTGAGGCTCACGGGGTCGTTGGGCGGTTGGACGTCGCCCAAGGACATCATCCTGAAGGTCGCCGAGATCCTGACCGTCAAGGGTGGTACCGGAGCCATCGTCGAGTACTTCGGTCCCGGCGCTGAGTCGATCTCGGCCACCGGCAAGGGCACGATCTGCAACATGGGCGCCGAGATCGGGGCGACCACGTCGCTGTTCGCGTACGACGAGTCGATGAGCCGCTACCTCAAGGCGACCGAACGCGAGGAGATCGCGGACCTCGCCAACGCGCACGCCCACCACCTCCGCGCCGACGACGAGGTCCTGGCCGACCCCGAGCGGTTCTACGACCGGCTGATCGAGATCGACCTGGACACCCTCGAGCCCCACCTCGTGGGTCCGCACACCCCCGATCTGGCCCGGCCTGTCTCCGCGATGAAGCAGGAAACACCCGAGAAGGGCTACCCGGTCGAGATCACGGCGGCGTTGGTCGGCTCGTGCACCAACTCCAGCTACGAGGACATCACCCGGGCGGCCTCGATCGCCCGGCACGCCAAGGAGCACGGACTGACCTCCAAGACCAGCCTCCTCGTGACGCCCGGCTCGGAGCAGGTGCGCGCGACGATCGAGCGTGACGGATTGCTCGCCGACCTCGAGGCCATCGGGGCGACCGTTCTCGCCAACGCGTGTGGGCCCTGCATCGGGCAGTGGAAGCGCGACGACATCGAGTCGGGCGAGACCAACTCGATCGTGACCTCCTTCAACCGCAACTTCCCCAAACGCAACGACGGCAACCCCGCGACGTTGGCGTTCATCGGTTCGCCCGAGACGGTCATCGCCATGGCGCTCGCCGGGCGGCTCGACTTCGACCCTGCCAGGGACACCATCACCGCGCCGGATGGCACCGAGATCCGACTGCCGGAGCCCACTGGCATCGAGCTGCCAGAGGGCGGCTTCATCCGCGGGGAGGAGGGCTTCGTGGCGCCGGCCGAGGGCGCCACGGGCGAGGTCGTGATCGATGAGGGGTCGGAACGTCTCCAGCGGTTGACCCCGTTCCCCGCGTGGGACGGAGAGGACCTGCGGGAGCTGCCCATCCTGCTCAAGGCGAAGGGCAAGTGCACCACCGACCACATCTCGATGGCGGGACCCTGGCTGCGCTACCGAGGCCACCTCGAGAACATCTCGGGCAACCTGTACGCGGGGGCCGTCGGGGCGTTCGGGGAGCGCGCTGGCGTGGGGACCGACGTCCTCGCCGAGGACGAGGAGGTGGCGTTCCCCGAGCTCGCGAAACGCTGGCACGAGCAGGGCGTGGAGTGGGTCGTCTTCGGGGACGAGAACTTCGGCGAGGGCTCGTCGCGTGAGCACGCGGCGATGGAGCCCCGGTTCCGCGGCTGCCGCGCCATCATCGTACGCAGCTTCGCGCGGATCCACGAGACCAACCTGAAGAAGCAGGGCGTCCTGCCCCTCACGTTCGCCGACCCGTCGGACTACGACCTCATCCAGCAACACGACCGCGTCTCGATCCTCGGCCTCGCCGACCTCGCCCCGGGGCGACCGGTCCGGGTCGTGCTCCAACACGCGGACGGCTCGACCGACGAGATCGAGACGACCCACACCCTGAGCGAGGAGCAGATCGCCTGGTTCCGGGCAGGGTCGGCACTCAACCTGATCCGTCAGCAGCAAGGGGGTTGACCCGTGTTCGATCTTCCGTCCCCCGAGATCAGCGACGCGTTCCGGCCGCTGTCACCGTTCATGGAGGCGCGGGACTACGTGCCCGGAGGACCGGTCGCCCGCGTGCCTCCGGGAGCCGAGCTCGACGCGCTGCGCGAAGCGGTGGACGACGTCCGGGAGGCCGTGATCGCCAGCGGCACGCCCGAGGGCGTGACGACGTGCGATCTGATCACCCTCCCCTACCCCACCCGGTTCGGGCTGTGGCGGGCCGCGACGAGTCCGGCGCCCTACCTGTGGATCACCAACCGGATGGTGGTGGTGCGGTGGACCGAGGGAGCGCATCGCCGCACGCTGCTGTGGGAGCCGTCGGACCACGAGCTGGGTGACCGCACCCCCTACTTCGCGCGGCTGAAGGCCAAGAACCCGCTTCCCGAGCGCTTCCTGCGCACCATCCACGGGACCGTCCTGGGCCACCTTCGCGCGCTCGGGATCGAACCAGCGGACGTCGACTACCTCGCCTTCGACCACCTCCACACCCAGGACGTGAGGCGGCTGATCGGTACCACCGGACCCGCCCCCGACCTGGGATCGATCGACGAGCCGATCGCCCCGTGGCTCCCCAACGCCCGCCTGATCACCCAGGAGCGCGAGTGGCAGGCACTCCGGCACCTGCACCCGCTGCAGGCGCCGTGGTACCAGCCCGAGACGTACACGGCGCTGCCGACCGAGCGCCTGTTGAACATCGACGGCGACGTCGTCCTCGGCCCCGGGGTGGCCCTCATCGCGACGCCCGGCCACACCGCCGGAAACATGTCCCTCGTCCTCAACACCAGCCGGGGTCTGTGGGTGTCGTCCGAGAACGGCATCGCCGCCGAGTCGTGGACCCCGCACGCATCGAGCATCGCCGGCGTCAGCCGGTGGTCGGTCGAGTGGGGACAGGACGTGATCCTCAACGCGAACACCATCGAGTTCGCCGCCTGGCAGTACGACTCGATGATCGCCGAGGCGCTGCTCGCCGACCCCACACCCGAGGGCACCTTCCGCCAGTGCTTCCCCTCGAGCGAGCTCACCGCGTCCCGGCTCTCGCCCGGGACGAGCCCGACCTACACCCACGAGCGTATCGAGCACGGCCAGGTGCTGCCCAGCCGCGTCCTCACCGCAGCCGGCACATCCGCGTGACGCCCTCCGTCCCACCCCCCAGGCCGGCAACGCCGGCCCCTCCCCCCTCGAGGGGGGAGGTGTGACCGAGCGGGTGAGGGCGCTGCGGATCTCGCTCGCGCCGCACCGTGTCGCCGTGGCTCTCACGGCGGGGCGGTGGCGCCCCGACCTCTACCACGGCGGGACAGGGTCGCCTCTGCGCCTCACGGAGGTGCGACGACCCGAACGCCCCGACGGCTGGGTCCGCGTCCGCCCGATCCTCGCGGGCATCTGCGCGTCCGACCGCAAGATGCTGCACCTGACCGGGATGGGTACGACCCTGCTGTCGCTCTACGGCTTCCCGCGAGGCGGGATGATCCCTGGACACGAGGTCGTCGGCCACGTCGTCGACGCTCCGCGCAACGCCGCGGTGGCCGAGGGCGATCGTGTCGTGCTCGAGCCGCTGTTGAGCTGCAGCGACAAGGGCTTCGCCCCGTGTGCGCGCTGCGAGGCGGGAGACGATCACGTCTGTGAGCACTTCGCCGACGCCGGTGACCAGCATCCCGGTGCGGGCTTCGGGCTCAACGCCCGCTACGGCGGTGGCTGGGCCGAGGAACTGGTCGCCCCCGCCCACCGCGCCTTCCGGGTCCCCGATGACCTGGACGACCGCGAGGCCGTGCTCGCGGAGCCCTTCGCCATCGGCGTCCACGCCGTGGCCAGGAACCTGCCGCCGGCGGGAGCACGCGTGCTGGTCATCGGACCCGGCCCGATCGGCCTGGCGGTCGTGCACGCCCTACAGGCTCTCGCCCCCGACACGAGCGTCACCGTGGCCGGCGTCCACCCCTTCTCGGACGCGTTCGCCCTCGAGGCGGGGGCCGACCAGATCGTGCACGGCACCCAGGCGGCGCTCGTCCAGGCCGCGGCCGACGTGCTCGCCTCGCCGATCCGTGGCAACCGCTTGTCGGGGCCGGTCCTCGAGGACGGCTTCGACGTCGTGTTCGACTGCGTGGGCGTCGAGCAGACCGTCGACGATGCACTGCGTCTGACCAGACCGCGTGGACAGGTCGTGCTCGTGGGCACCTCGACCCGCCAGAAGGTCGATTGGTCGCTGCTGTGGCACCGCGAGCTGGGCGTGCGGGGCACGGTGTACTACGGCACCGAGGACGTGACCGACCGCGCCCGGTTACGGACGGGGCGCCGGCGCGCGATGCAACTGGCGCTCGAGATCCTCGAGGACGCGGCTGTCGCTGGGCTCGTCACCCACGTGTTCCCGCTCGACGAGCCGAGGCAGGCCCTCGGTACCGCTGCCGCGGGGCCGGGAGCCGAGGCGATCAAGGTCGCGTTCCGCCCGTCCGAGACCGCCTGAGACCGCCGGACGACACCCATCCGGACCACCCTGAACCACCCCTCGTGCACGCCAGGGTGGCTCCGAGGGTCGTTACCATGGGTGATCAGCAGGAACCGGCGTAGCCGGTGGCGAAGCACGTTCCCCGGGTCATCGGCGCTGCCCGGACGGCAACGCGTCAGCCGACAACCACACACGACTGGTAGCACGATGCGAGGGCGACCGCTGCTCCGTGGCCTCCGGCCACGGCTGCGGCTTGCCATCTCCGTGGTTACGGCCGTCGCGATCGTATCCGCAGCGTGTGCCAGCGACGGGCTCGCTCGGCTCCAGCAGCAGGCGAGCGTGCTCGCCGACGCCCCGGCACCGCTCGAGCAGGCGCCGGACCAGAGCGCTGACGACGCCCCGGCTACCGCCGCCGTGCCGCCCACCAGGACCGCGGTAGAGCCCTCGCGTCCCGACCCGACGTCCGACCCGATCGCCGCGGTCACCGTGCCCGACGTCGTTCCCGTCCACCAACCCGACCTCCTGCTGCGACCGGAGGACGCCAGTGCGGACGACGTCTACGGGATCTTCGGTGCATCGGGTATCGAGCACGTCGCTGGCGTCGCCGAGTTCGAGGCCACCATCGTGCTCCCGGAGGGTCGTAGCGAGACGGTCTCGGTCCTCGCGGTCGATCCCGCGACGTTCCGCTCCCTCACGCCGTCGATCACGGCCCTCGAGCCGGGTGTCTGGCAGCGGCTCAGCGAGGGCGATGTCGCGGTGCGTCACGAGGTCGCACACCGACTACAGCTCGAGCTGGGCGCTCCGCTCGTGCTCAGCTCGCTCGAGCACGGAACCGCCATGGACGTCCGGCTCGGGGCGCTCGCGTCGAACGGGGCACCCCCGCTCGCGGACCTGGTCGTCCCGTGGGACGTGGGCGCCAACCTCGTCGGCGTCCGCACCAACCTCTTCGTCGTGGCACTCGACGAGGACGAGGACGCCGGCGCCACCGCTGACGAGCTCGTCGAGATGGTCGGCGGAGGCACGGCCGAGGTCCTCGCCGGCCCCGAGGAGCACGAGGCGTCGCTGCGAGGCGGTGGCGCGGCTCAGCAGTTCGAGCCCTTCAGCTACCTCGATCTGGGCGACGGTCTGATCATCATCGACCCGAACTGGGTCTCGCGCTGGATCGTCACGGTGGACCTGCCCAGTCTGGGCGTGACCCGCTGCCACCGGCTCATGATCCCCCAGCTCATGGCGGCGCTGATCGAGATCCACGACGCCGGCCTGGCCGGGCACTTCAAGCCGGAGCAGTTCGCCGGGTGCTGGATGCCGCGGCACATCGACTGGAACCCCGCCAAGCCGTTGTCGATGCACGCGTGGGGCCTGGCCGTCGACATCAACAGTCACGACAACTGGCTGGGTCAGACGCCCATGATGGATCCACGCATCGTCGAGATCTTCCAGAAGTGGGGCTTCGAGTGGGGCGGCCACTGGTCGCGCCCCGACGGCATGCACTTCGAGCTGAAGCACCTGGTCCAGGTGGGCTGACGGCCCCGGGTTACGCTCGTCACGTACGGACGTCGACCAGGATCGCGGTATGCCCAAGCTCGTGCTCGTCCGCCACGGTGAATCGCTGTGGAACCTGGAGAACCGCTTCACCGGCTGGACCGACGTCCCGCTGACCGCCGAGGGCGAGGACGAGGCGCGCCGTGCGGGACGAGCGCTGCGTGAGGGGCAACTGACCTTCGGCATCGCCTACACCTCGGTCCTCGAACGCGCCACCGAGACGCTGCGCATCATCATCGACGAGGCCGGTCTCGCGGTCCCGATCATCCGCGATCAGGCGCTCAACGAGCGCCACTACGGCGATCTGCAGGGCCTCAACAAGGCCGAGACCGCAGAGCGCTACGGAGACGAACAGGTCCACCTCTGGCGCCGCTCGTGGGACATCCCCCCGCCCAACGGGGAGGCGCTCAAGGACACCGCCGAACGCACCCTGCCGTTCTTCGAACGCGCCATCCTCGGCGACATCGCGCAGGCCAAGGACGTCCTCGTCGTGGCGCACGGCAACTCCAACCGCAGCATCGTCATGCACCTCGACCAGCTGTCGGAGGAGGACGTGCTCTCGCTGAACCTGGCGACCGGTGTCCCCCTCGTGTACGAGATGGACACGTCGGGAACCGTCCTGGACAAGACGGAGTTGAGCATCTCGGGCGACTGACGCAGACTCCCACGTCGCTGCCAGCCGACCCGGTTCGATCCGGGCCCCAGCGGAGAGGTCGTCATCACCATCACGTCGACGCTGCGGTGGAGCACACCGCTCACCGCGTTCGTGGCCATCGTCGTCGCGGCGACCGTGCTCGCCGCCCCGAAGGTGGACGCCGCCGCGGCTACCCGGACCGGCCAGCAGGCGGTGGCACCGGGCATCACCCACGAAACGTACGCGTTCCAGACGGGCGCGGGCTCCCAGCGCGTCAACGTGCTGCGCTTCCGACTCGACGACCCCCGCGTCGAACTCCGTCCGGAGATGGCCAGGGGGACCGTGGCCGGGACCGAGGTCGTCGCCGATACCGTGCTGCGTCTGGGCCCACAGGCGATAGCCGGGGTCAACGGTGGCTTCTGGCGCGACGATCCCGTCGGCGATCCGCGCGGTCTGCTCGTCGCTAGCGGCCACTACATCTCGGAGCCGACCAACCCCGGCGAGGACGTCGTCTCGGAGGTACCGCGGGGCGCGTTCGCGGTGGCGTCGGATGGCTCGCTGTACATCGGCCGGCCGAGCTACCGCGGCGAGGTGTGGCTGCCGGACCAGACCGAGGCTCCCATCACGGCGCTGAACCGCCGCCCACAGCGCGCCGACCCGAGCACGTGCAAGCCGGACATCCCCTGCGGCGAGGTCATCGCCTTCAACTCGGCCTACGGCCCCAAGAGCGATCCTGGCGGCCTCCCCGGCACCGAGATCGTCGTTGCCGACGCGACGCTGTACCCGTTCACCTTCGCGCGCAGCCACCGCATCACCGCCGTGCGCCCCGCCGGGGGGCCCATCGGCGAGGGCGAGGCGGTGATCGTCGGCACCGGCGCGTGGCGTTCGATCTTCGCGGGCTTCGAACCCGGCCAGTCCGTCGCCTTCAACTTCCACCTCGGCAACGTCTTCTGGGGCGACGACTTCCAGCAGGCGCTCGGGGCGGGGCCGCTGCTGCTCGAGGGCGGTGCTCACTCGTCCCGCAGCGACTGGATCGCCGAGGGCTTCGACGACCAGCACAACCAGCGCGCCCACCCGCGCACGGCCATCGCCTTCACGCAGGATGGCGAAGCGCTCCTCGTGACCGTCGACGGGCGCCAACCCGGTTGGAGCACCGGCACCACCACGCAGGAGACCCAGCACCTCCTCGCGCAGTTGGGCGCGACCGACGCGCTCATGCTCGACGGTGGTGGCTCCAGCCAGATGGTGGTCGACGGCCGCAACGTCAACCGTCCGAGTGAGAAGCGCGCCGTGGCGACCTCGCTCGTGCTTCGGTCCACCGTGCAGACGCCGAGCGTGCAGCGGCGCGAGGGCAGCGACCGCTACGCGACCGCAGCCGACACCGCCCTGAGCGGTTGGCCGCAGGGCAGCACGAGCGTGCTGCTGGCCAACGGGACCGACTTCCCGGACGGGTTGGCCGGCGGTCCCCTCGGCGCACGCCGCAAGGCACCCCTGTTGCTGACGCAGCGATCATCGCTCCCCTCAGCCACACGCTCAGCACTGGCTTCCCTCTCACCCGACGTCGTCCACGTGCTCGGCGGGACCGCCGCGATCGACACCGGGGTCGAGGCGTGGCTGACGAGCCAGGGCTACCGCGTCGTGCGGCTCTGGGGCCCGACCCGGATCGAGACCGCGGCCGCGATCGCCCGAGAGGTGGGCTCACCGAGCGGACGAGCGTTCCTCGCGTCCGGAGCGCTGTTCCCGGATGCACTGAGCGCAACAGTCCCGGCCGCGCTCGCCGATGCGCCGCTGCTGCTTACGGCTCCGCACGAACTCTCCCCTCCGACGCTCACGGCACTGCAGGATCTGGGCGTGAAGGAGGTCCTGATCGCCGGAGGCGAGGCAGCGGTCAGCGGGGCGGTCGCCGACGCCCTGCGCGGCAACGGCTTCCGGGTCGTGCGGATCGCCGGCAGCGATCGCTACCAGACGTCACGCGCGCTGGTCGAGTGGGCTGAATCCGAGCTGGGCTTCGCGCCACGGTCGGCGGCGTTCGCATCGGGGGTCGACTTCCCCGACGCCCTCTCCGGAGGACCGTACGCCCACCGGCTGGCGATGCCGTTACTGCTCACCCACCCCCACGACCTGACGCGCGCGACGGGCGTGAGCGGTTGGGTCAACGACCACGGTCTACGAGACGCGACCATCCTGGGAGGCCGCGCAGCGGTCCGCAGCTGGGTCGCCTACCAGCTCCAGGGCGAGATCGCCGGCTGACGAGGCGCAAGGAGCCGGCGGTACGCTCGAGGAGCCCGCGATCCCGGAGCCTCGACATGTCCGAACCGGTCCACCCCAGCGAGGGCATGGGCGTCCTGCACCTGTTCTACCGGGTCGACCGTGCCGCGGCTCGGGAGCTGCCCGCCAGCGCCGCGAAGGACCTCGAGGACGTCCTTTCGTCGATCGCGGACGGCGACGAGATCCAGCTGCACCTGTTCAGCGCGCTGGGCCACAAGGCCGACGCGATGGTGTTCGCTCTCGCCGACGACCTCAGCGCGCTGCGGGATCTGCAGACGCGCGTCGGAGCGTGTGAGTTCGGAGCTGCTCTCGAGCTCACGTGGTCGTACGTCAGCCTCACCGAGACCTCCGAGTACACCCCGACCGTCGACGAGGAGCGCATCCGCCTGGCCGAGCAGGGCGTCGAGGGTGACGATCTCGAACGCCGCGTCGACAAGGCTCGTGAGCGCTTCGAGACCTACAACCGGAACAAGCTCTACCCCCAGATGCCGGCGTGGGAGGTCGCGTGCTTCTACCCCATGTCGCACCGTCGGGAGGGCGACGACAACTGGTACTCGCTGCCGTACGACGAGCGCCGCCGGCTGATGCACGAGCACGGCAGGTCGGGCCGCGCGTTCACGGGCCGGGTCCTGCAGCTCGTGACCGGATCGACCGGACTGGACGACTGGGAGTGGGGGGTGACCCTCTTCGCCCACGACGTCGCCGACCTCAAGCAGATCGTGTACCGCCTGCGGTACGACGAAGCGTCCGCCCGCTACGGCGAGTTCGGCCCCTTCGTCATCGGCCTGCGGCGCACCCCGCACGAGCTCGTCCGTGACCTCGGCCTGATCAGCGGTTGAGGTGGAGCCTCGCGTCGGTGCCCTGAAGGACCTTTTGAACGCGCACGTTCCCGCCTCCGCCAAGGAGGCGCGCTCTCTGGCGCGGATGCGCCGGTTCATCAGCTGGCTGGCACGTCCCTTCGACGAGCACGCCGACCCGATGCACTTCACCGCCTCCGCCATCGTCATCGACGGTGCGGGACGCACCCTGCTCCACCGCCACCGCCGGCTGGGACTGTGGCTGCAGCCCGGCGGACACATCGACGCCGGAGAGTGTCCGCACGACGCCGCCCGGCGCGAGACCCTCGAGGAGACCGGACTCGACGCGCGCCACCTCTCAGCCGAGCCGCTCCTGCTCCACGTCGACGTCCACCCTGGCGGACGCGGGCACGTCCACCTCGATCTGCGCTACCTGCTGCAGGTCGGCGAGGGCAGCGAGCCGTCCCCCCCGCCCGGCGAGAGCCAGGACGTGGCCTGGTTCAGCTACGCGGCGGCGGCCGAGCGATCCGATCTCAGCGTCGCGGAGGCTCTCGCCCGTCTCACCTCTGGAAGTGCTCGCGCATCGCGGTGACGTCACTGTCGTTGCCCATGATGACGAGCACATCCCCGACGTGGAGGGTCGTCTCGGGCCGGGGATGGGTATCGAGACGTCCGTCCTCGGCGTGGCGGATGGCGAGGATGGTGCAGCCGAACCGCTCGCGGATGGCGGTCTCGCGCAGCGTGCGTTCGTTCAACTCGCTGCCGCCGCTGACCGGGACCTCCTCGAGGCTGTAGTCGATGGCACCCCCGCTGACGCCCTCGAGGAAGTCCGCGACCACCGGTCGGGTCAGCAGCTGAGCGATGCGCCTCCCTCCGATCGTCGAGGGCGCGATCACGCGGTCAGCACCGGCCCGCCGCAGCTTGGCCTCGTTCTCCTCGGCCTTCGACCGGCCGATGACGATCACGTCGGGTTTGAGGCCCTTCGACGTGAGGGTGACGAGGACGTTGTCGGCGTCGGAGTTCACGCAAGCCACGAGTGCCCGCGCCCGCTCCAGCCCGGCCTCCGAGAGGACGTGCTCCTCGGTGGCGTCACCCTCGATGTGGAGGTAGCCGATCTCGTTCAGCTCCTCGATCTTCTCCTCGTCGTCGTCGACCACCACGAACGGACTGCCCTCGCGGTCGAGCTGCAGAGCCAGGTGGCGTCCCACGCGACCGAAACCGCAGACGATCGTGTGCTCGTGGAGGTTCTCGATCTCGCGCTGCATGCGGCGCCTCTCGATGATCTGGCGGAGGTGGCCCTCCACGACGAACTCGGCGGTCGTGACGGCCCCGTAGGTCACCGTACCGACGCCCCCGACGATGAGGCCGATCGTCAGCATCTTGCCCTGGCTGGACAGTTCGACGATCTCGCGGAAGCCCACCGTCGTGATGGTGATCACGGTCATGTACAGCGCGTCCAGAGGGTTCACGCCTTCGATGACCTGGTAACCGATGAAGCCCGAGAGCAGCACGCTGAAGAACGCCAGGAACGTGAACCGCAGGCGTCGCAGCTCCGCCGGCACCCCGACCCGACGACGCCGCTCGGCCGCGCTGCGTACCCGCCGTCTGCGGTGGTCACGGGCGCGCCTGGCGTCGTCACGCTTCCGTCTGGACACAGGCCCTCCTCGGCCGCAGCATCGTGCCACTCACCAGGTGGCCGCATGCTCCTCGGTCACGCCCGGCAGGTCCTCGACCGTCACCGGCGTGCCGTCGGGACCGGGGAGTGTCCCCGAGAAGACCCCGATCGGCTGCACGTACCGTGAGCGCACGAGCAGGAGGTTCTCGTCCGCAGCACGCACGCCGCGCGGCGAGAACGACAGCGCCCACCCTGGCCCCTCCAGCCGCCAGGGGCCCTCGGGGTGACGCTCCGGCTCGAGCACATCGACCGTGAGAGCGGAAGGCTGGCCGTCCCACCACACGACATCCTCACCTGGTCCGGCCGCGTTCATCCCGGTCGAGACGTTCAACCCCACGCGCGCCCCGCCGGGCGTCGATCCGGCCGCCGCCGCCCACCGCCATCGCGTGTGACGGTCCTGGCGTCCGATGGTCAGGTCTCGCCAGCCGGCGCCCTCGAGCGCCCACGCACGCGACCCGACACGGACCGTTCCCCGACACGGGTAGCCAGCCGCCTTCTCGGTCACGTTCCAGCCCCCTCCCGGTGTCGCCGTGGCGAGCACCACGGGAGTGATCGCCCGAGCGTCGAAGTCGATCGTCAGCCGCTCGCCTCCGACGACGACCGCGACCCGCAGCCCCCCGTGGGGGCCGAGGGCTACCAGCTGACCGGGACGCCGGTAGACCCACCCCGCACGCGGGTCGCGCACGGCGGTCAGGCCTCGCCGGAAGAGGATCCGCCGCTCCCACGTGTGCACGCCTTCCGACGTGGCGACCCAGACGAAGGCCGTCCCGGCGATGCCGAGGTCCACGAGCGCGGCGCCGACGGCCACGCCCTCCCCGGCCGCGGCGGCGTACGACCACCGGCGCGCCCTCCCCTTGCGGGATGCGTGTTCGAGCGGATCGGTCCGCAGCGTTCCGGCTGTCAACGCCTCGAGCAGGCGCCCCGATGCATCGATGACCGAACCAGGCGTCGGAACGAGCGAGATCGCGGGCGTCGGCAAGTCAGAACAGCCTGGGGTTGGGATCGTCCTCGTCGCGCAACCTCCCGAGGTCGACCTCGGCGCAGCTGATGCCGCGCGACGCTGCCAGCACCCGTGCGTTCGGCTTGATCTCGGTCGCGACCAGGACGCCCCGGACGGGGCGCAGCAACGGATCGCGTTCCATGCGCTCGAGGTAGCGGCTCAGCTGTTCGACACCGCTGATCTCCCCGACCCGCTTGATCTCGACCGCGACGGCCCGCCCATCGACGTCGCGGCAGAGCAGGTCCACAGGTCCGAGGTCGGTGAAGAACTCCCGTTTCACGAGCGACAGGCCGGACTCGACATGTTCGGGATGGTCGGCCAGCAGGGCCTGGAGTTCCTTCTCGACGCCGTCGAGCTCGAGACCGCGCTCCGTGTCGAGCTCCACCGTGCTGTCCTCGAGGATCTCCTCGAACTCGATCGTCAGGCGCTCACCCTTGGGGTTGCTGACGATCCAGCGGTCGTCCTCCTGGACGATCGCGTTCGGGGCGTTCATCCAGTTGATGGGCTTGTACGCCCCGACGTCGGCGTGGATCGCGACGCAGCCGTCGGCCTTGACCATGACGAGCCGCACCCCTGACGACAGCGTCGAGGACAGACGACCGTCGTAAGTGGCACGGCAGCGGGCGACGATGAGGCGCACGGGCCGAACCCTACCCGTGGGTACTCTGTCCGCCTGCACCCCTCCCCCCTCCCTGGAAAGGTCCACCGTGGGCGTCAGCGTGGGGCTGGTCGGCCTGCCCAACGTGGGCAAGTCGACGCTGTTCAACGCACTCAGCCGCGGCGGCGCCGAGGCGGCGAACTTCCCCTTCTGCACCATCGAACCCAACGTCGGCATCGTGCCCGTCCCCGACGATCGGCTCCACCTGCTGGCCGCGCTCGCGAAGTCAGAGAGGGTCGTGCCCACCACCGTCGAGTTCGTCGACATCGCCGGTCTCGTCGAGGGGGCGAGTCAGGGCGAGGGGCTGGGCAACCAGTTCCTGGCTCACATCCGTGAGGTGCACGCGGTGTGCAACGTCGTTCGCTGCTTCGAGGACCCGGATGTGAGCCACGTCGCGGGATCGATCGACCCGATCCGCGACGTCGAGGTCGTGGCCACCGAACTGGCCCTCAAGGACCTCGAGACGCTCGAGAAGCGGGTCGAACGGGCCCAGCGTGCCGCCAAGGCCGGCGACCGCGACCTCAAGCGTCAGGCCGACCTGCTGGGCGGGCTCGAGGTCCACCTCTCGGCTGGAGACCCCGCCAGGACCTTCCCCGGGTTCCACGAGGACCCGGGCCTCATGCGCGAGCTGTCGCTGCTCACCGCCAAGCCGGTCCTGTTCGCGGCGAACGTGGCCGAGTCCGACCTCCCCGACGGCAACGCGATGAGCGACGCCGTCCGCGAGTACGCCGCAGGGCACCGCGCGGAGGTCGTGGTGGTGTCCGCGCAGGTCGAGGCGGAGCTGGTCGAGCTCGAACCCAGCGAGCGAGCCGAGTTCCTCACCTCGCTGGGCCTCGAGCGCAGCGGTCTCGAGCGGCTCATCGATGCCGCGTACCGGCTGCTGGGCCTGCTGACCTTCTTCACGGCCGGACCGAAGGAGACCCGGGCGTGGACCGTCCCAGCCGGCGCGACCGCACCACGAGCCGCGCGCGAGGTCCACTCCGACATGGAGCGCGGGTTCATCCGCGCCGAGGTCATCTCGTTCGAGGACTACCGCGAGCACGGCTCGGAACAGGCCGCGAAGGAGGGGGGCAAGCTGCGCGTCGAAGGCAAGGCCTACGTGGTCCGTGACGGCGACGTGATCCACGTCCGCTTCAACGTCTGAGTGCTCAAGTAGCGAAGCGGTAGCACGACCCGACCGTGCTCAAGTAGCGAAGCGGTAGCACGACCCGACCGTGCTCAAGTAGCGAAGCGGTAGCACGACCCGACCGTGCTCAAGTAGCGAAGCGGTAGCACGACCCGACCGTCCAACCTCGGCGTCCTGAGCGCGGCGATCGACCCGGTACCTTGGCAGCGCGCGCCCTCGGGGGCGCCCGCGTCCCGGATCAGGAGACTCGACGATGGCGCGCACGGAACCCATCACCCGCCTCGAGGTGGCGGCGTGCCCCACGCACCGGCTCGAGGTTCGTCACTACTCGAGCCACGAGGTCGGTTGCGACTGTCTCGACGACGTCCGCCGTCACGAACTGGCCGAGCGCCTGGCCAAGGCACGTGAAGAGGGCAGTCCCCTGGCCGAGATGGCTGAGTAGACGTGGCCGAGCGGCGCCTTGGGGGCCGGCTCGGGCGGGGCGCACGCCTCGCCGGGACCGGTCTGCGGGGCGCTGCCGGGCTCGCCGCGGCTCGGGCCAAGCAGTTGGCCGGCGGTGGCGGCGACGACCTTATCGAGTTCCACGAGGACCTCGCGCTGCGTCTCGTGGAGACGCTCGGCGAGATGAAGGGCGCGGCCATGAAGGTCGGCCAGATCCTGAGCTTCGTCGATCTCGACCTTCCACCCGAGATCCGCGGCGTCTACCACGACACGCTGGCGTCCCTGCGAGACGACGCGCCCACCTTCGATCTCGACGCGATCACGACCGTGATGCACGAGGAGTACGGCGCCCCGCCGGAGGCGGTGTTCGCATCGTTCGAGCCGGATCCGATCGCGTCGGCGTCGATCGGGCAGGTGCACGCGGCGAAGCTCGATGACGGTCGCGATGTCGTCGTTAAGGTCCAGTATCCCGGGGTCGCCGACGCCGTACGCGCTGATCTGCGCAACGCCGAGGCGTTCGTGCCGCTCGCGCGTCTGCTGTCTCCCAACCTCGAGGTGAAGCCACTGCTCGAGGAGCTACAGGAGCGGGTGACCGACGAGCTGGACTACGAGCGCGAAGCCCAGTACCAGCGCGCGTTCGCGGACCGCTACGACGGTCACCCGTTCATCCACGTGCCACAGGTCATAGCGGACCTGTGCCGAGGTCGGGTGCTGGTGGCCGAGCGGGTCCGGGGCGAGTCCTTCGACCGCTTCCTCGGGCGCGCGTCGGAGCCCGAGAAGCAGAGGGTGGGCGAGATCATCTTCCGCTACGCGTTCGGTTCGATCGGCCGCTTCCGGCTCTTCAACGGCGACCCCCACCCGGGCAACTACCTCATCGAGGGCGGCGGGGCGGACGGCGGTTCACGCGTGGCGTTCCTCGACTACGGCTCGGTCAAGATGTTCAGCCGCGAACGGTTCGCACAGATGCGCGCCGTCGACGACGCGGTCGTGGACGATGATCTCGACCGGTTCATGGTTAGCGTCAGGGACGCCGGGTTCGTGCCGCCGGGCGTGCGGATCGACGAGCAGCGACTGTTCGACTGGTTCCGGCTGTTCTCGCTGCCGGAGGTCGCTGAGCAGCCGTTCACCTTCACACCTGACTACGCAGCCGAGGTCCTCCGCACCACCACCGATCTTCGCAGCGAGTACCGTGACGTGCTGCGCCAGCTCAACCTGCCTCCGGACTATCTGCTCCTCAACCGCATTCAGTGGGGCATCAACTCGGTCCTCGGCCGGCTGCGCGCAACCGCTGACTGGCGCGCGATCCGCGACGAGTACGTCAGGGACGGGCGGCCGGCGACACAACTGGGTGAACTCGACCAGACCTGGTGGCAGGCCCGCAACCCGGAGCCGGATCCACCTGCCTGAAGGGTGGGGTCAGGAGCGGCCGTAGATGTCGTCGATGATGTTGCCGTACTTGTCGTGGACGACGCGACGCTTCACCTTCAGCGTCGGGGTGAGCTCGCCGCCCTCGATCGTGAAGTCATCGGGAACGATGCGGAACTCCTTGATGGCCTCGGCTCGGGAGACCGCCCGGTTGGCGCTGTCGACCGCCTGCTGGACGTCGGCTCGCAGCTCGGGATCGTCCACCAGATCGGCGACCGACTTGCCGGTCTTGCCGTGCTCGTCGGCCCACGCGGGGAACTGCTCCGGGTCGATCGCGACGAGGCAGCCGATGAACTTCTCACCGTCACCCACCACCATCGCCTGGCTGACGAGGCGGTGCGAACGGAGCCGATCCTCGAGCACGTTCGGGGCGACGTTCTTCCCGGCGGCCGTGACGATGATCTCCTTCTTGCGGCCGGTTATGCGCAGGTACCCGTCAGCGTCGAGCTCGCCGAGGTCGCCGGTGTGGAACCAGCCGTCCTCGACGGCCTCCTGCGTGGCCTCGTCGTTCTTGTAGTAGCCCGCGAAGACGTTGCCGCCCTTGAGTAGCACCTCGCCGTCGTCCGCGATCCCGACGGACGTGCCGGGGATGGGGCGCCCGACACTTCCGATGCGGTAGGCGTCGGGGCGGTTGAGCGTGGCGCCGGCAGACGTCTCGGTCAGCCCGTAGCCCTCGTAGATGGGCAAGCCCGCGCCGTGGAAGAAGTGGCCGAGGCGCTCGCCCAGAGCCGCGCCTCCAGAGATGGCGCCCTTGACCTTGCCACCCACCGCGTTGCGCAGCTTGACGTACACGAGCTTGTCGAACAGTGCGTGCTGCAACTTGGTCGTCAGCTTCGCCCCGCCCGCCTGCTCCTCGCGGCTGTAGCGCTCCGCCAAAGCCGCGGCCTTGTCGAAGATCTTGCCCTTGCCCTCGCTGTGCGCCTTCTGCTGCGCGCCGGTGAAGACCTTCTCGAACACGCGCGGTACCGACAGCAGCAGCGTGGGCTGCACCATCACCAACTCCTCGGTCAGCTTCGGGATGCCGGTGGAGTAGGCGATCTTCAGGCCGCTGCGGATGAAGAAGGTCTGGATGACGCGCGCGAAGATGTGGGCGAGCGGCAGGAAGAGCAAGGTGGAGTCGCCCGGCTCCATCAGCTCGTCGATCGAGCTCTCAACCGAGATCGCGTCGAACATGAGGTTGTTGTGGGTCAGCACGCACCCCTTGGGCATGCCGGTGGTACCTGACGTGTAGACGAGCGTGGCGACGTCATCGAGCGAGGTCGCGTCGACGCGCTTGGTGACCTCGTCGTCCTCGACGCTCTCGCCCGCAGCCTGGATCGCGTCGAGACCGCCCTTGTCGATCACGAACCGGTGCTTGCACTTCTTCAGCTTGCCCGCCACCTCGTTGAACGTCTCCTCGAGCTGCTCGTCCGCCATCACGATCGAGACCGCCTCGGAGTTGCTGATGATCCACTCGATCTGCTCGGCGGACGAGGTCTCGTAGATCGGGACCGTCACGCAGCCTGCCGCCCAGATCGCGTAGTCCAGGTACGTCCACTCGATGCGCGTGGGCGACAGGATCGCGATCTTCGACCCGGGCTTGATACCGAGCCCGATGAAGCCCTTCGCCAGGGCTCGGACGGTCCCGGCGAACTGCTCCGACGTGACATCCACGAAGCGGTCGCCGTCGCGGAACGCCAGGGCGGCACGCTTCGGTGCGGTCTCGGCGTTGCGCCACACCGGAGCGGTCAGGGTCTCCGTGGGGTCGAGTCGGATGTCGCCGGGGCTCGTGTACTGCTTCATGAGGCGGACTCCTGCACCGTTCCGGGCACGACGGGATCTGACCCCGAGGGTAGCAACGCGGTCCGCGGCACGGCCGTCCGGCCACAGGGCGTAGGGTTCGGCCTGAGCCGCGAAGGAGGAGGCATGACCTATCGAGCCTCACCCCCCAGGCCGGCAACGCCGGCCCCTCCCCCCTCAAGGGGGGAGGCATGACCTATCGAGCCTCACCCCCCAGGCCGGCAACGCCGGCCCCTCCCCCCTCAAGGGGGGA